>CABUTH010000040.1 GCA_902494465.1 uncultured Collinsella sp. | reverse complement strand
TTATTATTGATGAGATCCAGGATTGTCCTTCTGCAGTCGGCGCCCTTAAATACTTCTGTGACGAGGCCCCCGAGTATCACGTCGCATGTGCAGGGTCTTTGTTGGGCGTTCGCTTGTCCCGTGAGACCAGCGCTTTTCCGGTGGGAAAGGTCGAGTTCATGGAGATGCGCCCCATGAGCTTTTCCGAGTTTCTGAAAGCCGAGGGCGCTGCAAACTACGACGAATACCTTGGCGGCCTGGATCAGATCGAGACAGTGCCCGATTTCTTCCATGTCCGTCTCGTCGAGCATCTTCGTCGTTATTTTGCATGCGGCGGCATGCCAGAAGCTCTTGGCCGGTGGGTGGAGACGGGCGATATCGTTCAGGTCGATAAGGTGTTGTCTGATCTCTTGGATTCCTACGAGCGCGATTTTGCCAAGCATGGTGGCCGTGCGCAGTTCGCCAAGCTTTCGCAAATATGGAATTCGATTCCAGCTCAGTTGGCGCGCGAGAACAAAAAGTTCGTTTGGGGTGCGGTGCGCGAGGGGGCTCGTGCTCGAGAATACGAGGATGCTCTGGAATGGCTTGCCGATGCTGGGCTCATCACGGCGGTTCGCCTTAATGCTGCCGGTGGTGTGCCGCTCTCTGCGTACGATGACCTCAAGGCATTTAAAGTCTACTGTCTTGATGTCGGCTTGCTGCGCCGCATGGCAAGGCTGGATGCGTCCGCTTTTGCCATCTCGGATGCGCTATTTTCTGAGTTCAAAGGTTCGTTCGCCGAGAACTATGTGCTTCAGGCATTACTTTCACAGTTAGATGCTGCTCCGCGTTATTGGACAAACGAGAAGCCGAAGCACGAAGTCGATTTTTTGATTCAAGTCGGAAACGAAATCGTTCCCGTCGAGGTCAAATCGGGAGAGGTCGTTCATTCCAAGAGCCTTAAGTACTATGCCGACAAGCATGCGGAGACGACTCCATTGAGGGTCCGCTACTCACTTAAGAACCTAAAGCTCGACGACAGGGTGCTCAACATTCCGTTGTATTTGGCTGATCGATCTGTCCCTCTTATCAAAAAGGCGCTTGATTGTGCACATCTTGACGTTTAGATCCTGGGTGAGCTGACGGGCGGCGGCTAATTAATCACTCCGTTACGGCCAGGGAGCTTGGGCCTTAGCGATGCTTGCTTCGCCAAGCCGTGGGTGTCATGTCGGTGTATTGTTTGAACGCTTGGGCGAAGGCGGCCTGCTGAGGGTAGCCTAGACGCTCTGCCACCTGCGCTATCGTGAGCGCGCTATCGGCCAAAAGGTCCTGTGCTCGCTCCATACGGCGTCTGCGAATGTAGGCGCCCAGGGGCTCGCCAGTTTGGGCCTTAAAGGTGGCGCATAGCTTGGAGCGGCTTGTGTAGAGCCTCTCAGCCATCTCGTTGATACCCACACGTCTGCCTTTGTCGAGCGCGCGCTCAATCATTGCCGTTGCTTCTTCGGCAATGGTTATGCTGACGCGTGTGTCTGCCGCCTGCCGCGCCTGCTTGTGGGCCGCGCGCGAACAGGCGAGCTCGGCGACCATGGTCTCCACGATGCCTTGCATATAGACGTGCCCGCCTACGGTGCGGGCGCGGTTCTCGTTAATCCGGCGCAGCGTGTGGCAGATGGCAGACGCCGCTTCCTCGTGCCACGGCTCGGCAAACGCCTCAAAGATTCCCGCGAACTCGGTGGGATAGCGGTGCTCCAGTTCGTCAAAATATCCAGGCAAAAAGAGCACCGAGCGTGAGTGGTAGAGTTGCCCTGCAAACAGTGGGCTTAATTCCTCGCCACAGTTATCTTGGATAAAGCTGCAAACGGCATTGTTTGGCCAGGGTCCATGCAAGAGTGTAAGGTTCGCAGGCGTTATGCCGGCCTCGGGCATGCATGTAAGTGTGGGCGCGCTGACCTCGCTCACGCAGGCGTACGGCTCAGGTGTGTATTCGGCCAGGTACATATCGTGCGTCGGGGTAATGAAATGCTCTATGGCGATGCAGGTGGGGGAGAGGGGCATGATCCATGCGCGTCCGTGCGCCCGATCGTTTGCCACCTCGCCGGTAAAGACGGCGCCCTCGCCGGAAAGCTCCAGGCCAAACTGCTCAAACTGCGGTGCGTAGAGCTCGGTTATGTTGGTCGCGGCCCGATGCATTTTCGAAAGCGTCCCCTTCCTTTGCAGAAACATCCACGCCTGGCTCGATTGTGTGCCTTGGCTAACATATCAATGATAAGTTGATTACGGTTAACTCTCAAGCCGTTAGAAAGGAATCTCATGGCAAAGGGATCAAAAAGGGAAGGCGGCGGTATCGGCGAGCTACTTGCATATGCCGGCGACCGTAAATTCCTAACGTATTTGGGCATGGCGCTCTCGGCGCTCTCGCAGCTGCTGGGCTTTGGCCCGTACGTGTGCATCTGGTTTGTCGCGCGAGACCTGATCGCTGTGGCGCCTAACTGGAGCGAAGCCGCCGATATCGCTATGTATGGCTGGTGGGCCGTGGGTTTTGCCCTGGCAAGCATCGTAGTGTATTTCGCAGGCCTCATGTGCACGCACCTGTCTGCGTTTCGCTGCGCGTCCAATATCCGCAAGACTGCGAGCGAACACCTGCTTAAGCTGCCGCTTGGCTACTTTGACACGCACGCCACCGGTGAGCTGCGCCGTATTGTAGACGGATGTGCCGCCTCCACCGAAACCCTGCTCGCGCACATGCTGCCCGATATCGCCGGCGCCACCGCCATGGTCGCAGGTCTGCTCGTGCTGCTTTTCGCACTCGATTGGCGTCTGGGGGCTGCATGCCTTATCTCGGTCGTCGTTTCGTTTGGCGCCATGGCCACCATGATGGGCGGCAAGGGCGCCGAGTTTATGAAGGCCTACATGGGAGCGCTGGTCAAGATGAACAAGACCGGCACCGAATACGTACGCGGTATTCCCGTGGTCAAGGTGTTTCAGCAGACGGTCTACTCCTTTAAGGCCTTCCACGATGCGATTGCCGAATACGCCGATATGGCACAAAACTATTCGGGCACGTTCTGCCGAGGCCCGCAGGTACTCAACCTTACCGCGCTCAATGGTCTTGTAGCGTTCCTACTGCCCGTGGCGTTGCTGTTGGCGCCGGGCGAGACGGACTTCGCGCATTTTATGGCAAACTTCACGTTTTACGCGATATTTTCGGCCGTGGTACCGACGGCCATGACCAAGCTCATGTTTGTGGGCGAGGCCTCTCAGATGAGTGCCGATTCGCTGGCTCGCATCCGAAGCGTTATGGATTCCCAGCAGCTCTCCGTGCCCGCCCAACCCAAGCACCCTGCCGGCAACGACGTGCGATTTGAGGATGTGAGCTTTACCTACGAAGGCGCCGAGGCGCCTGCCGTCAACCATGTGAGTTTTAGCGTTTCCGCGGGGAGCACCCTCGCCCTGGTGGGTCCTTCGGGCGGCGGTAAGTCAACCTGCGCAAGCCTGATCCCGCGTTTTTGGGATGTTTCCTCGGGTCGAGTGCTCGTAGGCGGTGTGGACGTTCGCGATATGGATCCACACGAGCTTATGGACCAGGTCGCCTTCGTGTTCCAGACCAACCAGCTGTTCCGGCAAACACTTGCCGATAACGTGCGCGCCTCCAAGCCTACGGCCACTGATGACGAAGTACGTGCGGCCCTCTCCGCAGCTCAGTGCGACGACATTGTGGCCAAGCTCCCACAGGGCATCAACACCATGCTCGGCGCCGGCGGAGCATATCTTTCGGGCGGCGAGGTCCAGCGCGTGGCACTCGCCCGCGCGATCCTTAAAGACGCGCCTATCGTGGTGCTCGATGAGGCCACGGCGTTTGCCGACCCCGAGAACGAGGCGCTCATCCAGCGCGCCTTTAGCAAGCTGGCGGCGGGTCGCACGGTCATTATGATTGCGCACCGGCTCTCGACCGTGGTGGGCGCAGACCAAATCGTGGTGCTCAACCAGGGCAGCGTGCAGGAGTCGGGTACCCATGCCGAGTTGCTGTCCCAAAATGGCCTGTATGCCAAGATGTGGGCTGAGTACGAGCAGGCCGCGAGTTGGAAGATTACTGCTACGACCGCGGATACCGCCGTCGCGAAGGGAGGCGAGGCCTAAATGTTCGCCTCATTCCAAAAGAAGTATTACCTATCCGATAAAGGCATCGCCGGCGTAAAACGCGGTGTCTTCTGGACCGCGCTCACCAATCTTATTACCATGGCCGGCATGGGCTTTCTATTCTTGGTTATGGCCGGCTTTGTCGAGCATCTCGCCAGCGGGGCTGACCTGCCGGATGCCCTGCCGATCGTGGGCGGCCTCCTGGTCTTTTTCGTGTTGCTCTTTGCCTCTACCTGGCAACAGTATTACTACACCTACTGCATCTTTTACGAGGAGTGCGGCAAGCAGCGTATGGAGATCGCCGAGCGCTTGCGCAAACTGCCGTTGTCGTTTTTTGGTCGTCGTGATCTGGCCGATTTAACCGAGACCATCATGGGTGACGTTCAGACTATGGAGCACGCCTACAGCCATGTGCTGGGAGAACTCTGGGGCGCTATCATAGCAAGCGCCATCGTGTTCGTGTCGTCGCTGTTCTTTTGCTGGCAGCTGGCGGTCGCGGCGTTTTGGAGCATTCCCGTGGCCTTTGCCGTGCTGTATCTAACACGCGGCCCCATGACCCCGGTGTTCGACCGCGTGCGCGCCGAGAAGGTCAAGGTCACCGAGGCGATCCAGGAGACGCTCGACTGCGTGCGCGAAATCCGCGCCACCAACCAGGAAGCCCATTATCTTGAGGGGCTCAACGCCGTGATCGATGCCGAGGAGCGCGAGACCACCAAGGGCGAGCTCGTCAACGGGCTTCTGGTCAACTCCGCCTTCTCCATTCTGCGTCTGGGCATTGCCACCACGCTGGTCACGGGCGCCACGATGGTCGCCTCCGGGCAGGTCGACTTTTTGGTGATGTTTGCCTTCCTGCTTATGGTGAGCCGTATCTACGCGCCGTTTGATCAGGCCCTTATGCTCGTGTCGGAGCTGTTTGTCGCCGAGTCGTCTGCCAAGCGCATGCGTTCCATCATGGAAGAGCCTGTGGCGCGGGGCAGCGAGAAATTTGAGCCCGTGGGCCACGATGTGGTGTTCGATCACGTGGCATTTGGCTATGGTGCGGGCGAGGACGGCCGCGCCGGCGAGAAAGTTCTTACCGATGTGAGCTTTACCGCCAAGGAAGGCGAAGTTACGGCGCTGGTCGGTCCTTCGGGTTCCGGTAAGTCTACGGTGAGCCGCCTGGCCGCGCGCTTTTGGGACGCCACCGAAGGCGCGGTCACCGTGGGTGGCGTGGATGTTGCGAGCGTTGATCCCGAGGTGCTGCTGCGCGACTACGCCATTGTGTTCCAAGACGTGCTGCTCTTTGACGACACGGTGATGGGAAACATCCGCCTCGGGCGTCGTGGCGCCACCGATGAGGAAGTGCTTGCGGCTGCGCGTGCCGCCAACTGCGACGAGTTTGTGAGCCGTATGCCGCAGGGCTATGACACCATGATCGGCGAGAACGGCTCCAAGCTGTCCGGCGGAGAGCGCCAGCGCATCTCCATCGCCCGCGCGCTGCTCAAACACGCGCCTATCGTGCTGTTGGACGAGGCGACAGCGAGCTTGGATGTGGAGAACGAGACCGTAGTTCAGCAGGCGCTCTCCCGTCTGCTTGCAGGTAAGACGGTTATCGTTATTGCCCACCGTATGCGTACGGTGGAAAATGCCGACAAAATCGTTGTGCTCAAGGATGGTGTGGTTGCCGAGCAGGGCACTCCGGCGCAGCTCAAGGCGGCAGGTGGAGAATTCGCCCGCATGGTTGCGCTGCAAAAGGAAGCGGCTGCCTGGCAGCTGTAGGAAAGGGGTAAAGAGGTCGTCCCCTTGTCATGTATTCGAGGCTGTGGAAATCGAAGGTGAATGGTTTCCCCAGAAGTGAACGACCTTATTTGGACCCCTAAAGCATCGACACTTTTGGGACTTTGTTTCCTGCGATTTTGTCGAGTTTTTCCTGCGGTTTTGCTGGCGAAAAATGCGGATGCTTCGGGGGTCCGATTTTGCTCGTTCACTTCGTAAAAAAGTATTCACCTTTGATTCGCAAGGGCGGGGGCGGATTCCCCTTGGGGTGCGGATTTGCGTCGTGGTGGGTGAACCGCCGAGTACCGGGCGGTCTAGATCGTATATTTTCCAAAAGTTAGCCGTTGTTGACCCCAATAGTTATACTAAACTAGTCTCAAAAGCGTGCTCGAGCAAACTAATGAACTCGGGTGCTAAGGCACCATGCCGCGCTTGTGCGGCAAAAGGGAGAAGCAACATGAAGAAGTCGACGTTTAACACCCTGCTTGTCGGTGGCGGTTTTCTGCTTGGTACGGCCGGCATCAAGCTGCTCACCAGCGCTCCGGTAAAGAACGCCTGCGTGCAGGGCATTGCGTGCGGCATGCGCGTCAAGAACGGCTACCAGGACATGGTCGAGCAGGCCAAGGCCGAGGTCGATGATATGGTTGCCGAGGCTGCCTACATCACCCAGAGCGAGGCCGCTGCGGACAAGGCAACCGAGTAGCACTCCAGGCACAAACTATGAGATTCTCGATTATTAGCGAGATCCCCGGCAGGACCCGTCTTCAATTGGCGGGTCCTGTGCCAGAGAGCGATCTCGATGCACTTCTTAAGCTCAGCGGCGACATCGACGGCGTGCACAAGGTGTGTGTCTACGGCCGTATTGGCCAGATGGCGCTCGAATATGACGAGCAGCGTCGCACGGCCGTGCTCGATGCCCTGGGTGCACTCGATGCTCAAGCTATCGCCGATGCCAAGTCGGGTTACGTGATGCAACTCGAGCCGCGCAGGCACAAACTCGTTATGGATCTTGCCACACTTATCGGCGCCCACTACGCGCGCCGCTGGTTTTTGCCCACGCCCCTACGTGCGGTGTTTATCGTGGCCGGTTACATGACCTTTTTGCGCGCCGCCCTCCGTGAGCTCGCGCAGCCGCGCCTGACCGTTCCCGTGCTCGACGCTTCGGCTATCGGCATTTCGTTCGTCAAACGTGATTTCGACACCGCGGGCCAGACGATGTTCCTGCTTAACGTGGGCGAGCTGCTCGAGGACTACACCCGCGCCATGAGCGAAAACGAGCTCATCAACTCGCTGCTCGACGTGCCCGATAAGGCGCAAAAAGTGGTCGGTGACACCGAGGTGAGCGTTGCCGCCACCGAGCTTGAGCCCGGCGATCTGGTCGCCGTGCGCACTGGCATGTCCATTTGCATCGACGGTGTTGTCGAGCAGGGGAGCGCTATGGTCAACCAGGCGACCCTGACCGGCGAGCCGCTGGCCGTCGAGCGCAGCGTGGGCGACGACGTGTTCGCCGGTACCGTCGTGGAAGACGGCGGCATCTTGGTGCGCGTGCGCGCCAATACGGCGCAAACCAAACTGCGCTCAATCGTCTCGCTCGTGCAGACGGCCGACTCGCTCAAGTCCGAGGGCCAGTCGCATATGGAGGACCTTGCCAACAAGATCGTCCCGTGGAACTTCTTGCTTGCAGGTCTTGTCGCTCTTACCACCCGCAGCCTCATCAAGACCTCAGCGGCGCTGATGGTCGACTACTCGTGCGCACTCAAGCTCACGGGTTCCGTCGCCGTCATGACTGCCATGAGCGATGCTGCCAAGATGGGCGTCATGGTCAAGGGCGCGAAGTACTTTGAGTCGTTTGCCAAGGCCGACACCATTGTGTTTGATAAGACCGGCACGCTTACCGAGGCGCAGCCGCGTCTTGCCTGCGTGCTCACCACCGATGGCTGGAGCGAGGACGAGGTTCTGCGCCTTTCTGCCTGTCTGGAGGAGCATTTCCCGCATCCGGTGGCGCGCGCGGTGGTCAACGCCGCCCGCGAGCGCGGGCTCGAGCACCGCGAGCGTCACGCTGCGGTCGAGTATATTGTGGCGCACGGCATCGCTTCGTCCATTGAAGGGCGTCGCGCCATCATCGGTTCCGCGCACTTTGTATTTGAGGACGAGGGCGCGCAGCTCGAGTCCGACATCAAGGAGCAAATCGAGTCCCAGATGCAGGGCCTGTCGCCGCTGTATCTGGCGGTCGACGGCATCGTTGTGGGCGTGCTCGGCATCGAGGATCCGCTCAAGCCCGGGGTCCGTGAGGCCATCGCCGACCTGCATGCGTTGGGCGTTAAGCACGTGGTCATGCTCACGGGCGACTCGGAACGCACGGCCGAGCGCATTGCTCGCGAGGCGGGCGTCGATGAGTTTAAGGCCGAGCTCCTGCCCGAGGACAAGTACGCGTATGTAGAGCGCATTAAGAGCGAGGGGCGCCACGTTGCCATGGTGGGCGACGGCGTCAACGATTCGCCGGCGCTCGGTTTGGCCGATGTGGGGCTGGCCATGGGTGGCGGAAGCGACATCGCAAAGGAGGTCGCCGATATCATCCTGACCGATACGGACCTTGCCGCGATCGTGCGCCTGCGCCGCATGAGCCAGGGCCTCATTGATCGTCTGACGAGTTCGTATGCCAAGGTCATGCTCACCAACTCGGCGCTGCTGGCATTGGGTATTACCGGCAAGATCGCCCCGCAGACGTCGTCGCTGCTGCACAACGGCTCAACGATCGCCTACAGCCTGGGCAACGCAAAGGCTTACCTGCGCTAGCGTTTTCGATTGAGTATATGGCCTGCATTCGGGCGGCACCGCAGCCGCCAGGGTGCAGGCCTTTTTAGGCAAATGCAGCTTTGATGGCGGGACTTTCTGCGAGCTGCTCGGCTGCCTTTTCGTCGGAGCTGGCGAGTGCTGCCAGACTGCGGTAGACCCACTCGTTGACCTGGGTGTTCTTGACGCCTGCGGTCTGCATAAGGGCGCCTACCTCGCGGATTGCTGCGAGCAGATCGGCTTTGGGACCCGCGAGCTCGACCTCGATGCCGTGGTAGGCGGCCACGCCGCGGTTCTCACTCACGTGGTCGATAAAGCCCTCGACGGTCTCAAGCTGCTGGGCGAGAGCTGCATCATCGTCAGCGTCCAGCGCGACGAGTGCGTTCGATACCGTGAGGGCGGGATGTCCACAGGGGACAAAGCCTTCGATGACATCCATAGCTTCGGTAATGGTTGAACCCAGGCCTGCGAGGGCATTGACGAGTTGCTGTTTGGTATCCATAACGGTCCTTTCGACGGGTCAATTTTGCTTGGCGAAAATATACGTGACGCGATCGGTAACAAAAGTGCGAAGTGCGGCGCACATTGGGGTCTTCACAGCTCGTGCATAGAACAGCTGTCCGCTTTCAGAACGTGGTAAGATAACACTCCACAAGCGGGGCTCGCCCTGCACGTTCCTTGAAAAGTCGACGGGTGTTGGGTGCGCGTGCCCAATGCCATCCAGACTTCCCGACATTCGGGGGCGACTGGTTTCGACACGATAGCTCTGAGAGAGGAAGCAAGCCGAGGTCTCCTCGCCTCGTTAAACAGGGGTACCGTCAAATTGAATTGACAACAACTCTTCTTTTGAGCCTATGGCTCTCGCTGCTTAGTTTATAGCGGCGCGTCAACCCGGTGATTTCCCCGACACCGGCGCGACGTCATTTTAGGGGAATGCTCCTGCGCACGTAATCGGTATGGCGCAGGCTAAGACCGAACCGGTTAGGACGCCGCGAGCGTGTCGCTGCGCGCAAAGCGTCCGAGACTAAACCAGCGACTGAGCTTGGAGATGCCAATCAGGGGGCTTTCGTGGACCGGAGTTCGATTCTCCGCGCCTCCACCATAAGCAACAGACAGGTAGATATTCGTATCTGCCTGTCTTTTTATTTCTAGTCCGTACCGCGGAGAATCGAACTCTGTGCAGGGCGCGGGCGTAAAGAAAACGCGTAAGCGTTTTTAGCCCGCGGGCGAGGACGCCGGTAGGCGGCCGAAGCCGGTGCGTATTTGCGAAGTAAATACGCGGATTCTCCGCGTAATGCCTCAGCCCAAAACAGATGCGATGTCGATCGGATGACAGCCGACAATGCCCCCGCGCCAACGTCATCTCTACCCGCGGAGAATCGAACTCTATGCAGGGCGCGAGCGTAAAGAAAACGCCTTGGCAACGCAGACCGGGACGCGCTTTCCCAATGGCGGCCCAGGCGGAAAGCGTGTCCCGGAATCCGCGCTCAGACTGGGACGTAGTTTCCGGATGGCGCCTCAAGCGGAAACTGCGACCCGGAATCCCGCCGTAGAGTGGGACATGCTTTCCCAATGGCAGCTCAAGCGGAAAGCGCATCCCGGAATCTAAGCTCGGAATGGGATTCATTTTCCTGATGGTGGGCTCAGCGGAAAATGAGACCCGGAATTTGCTCTGAGAACGGGACACACTTTCCGCTTCACCTGCCGCCTCGAAAAACCTGCGCCCTCCATCCCAAAACTGGGTAGAAGAAAGCCAAAACGTAATCGCAGGAGGTCAATATGACTGCAGAAGATAAGGCAAAGAACGCCGGCAAGGTCGCGCTCGTCTTGGAGGGTGGCAGTTTTCGCGGGCAGTTTACCGCGGGCGTGCTCGACGTTCTCATGGAGGCCGGCGTCGAGATTCCGGCGGTATATGGCGTATCGGCCGGCGCCCTCAACGGCGTGAACTACAAGTCGCACCAGATCGGCCGTGCCAACCGCATCAACCTGGCTTTCTGCAACGACAACCGCTTCATGGGCGCCGCGTCGTTTGCGGCCACGGGCTCTATCGTCGGCTACGACTTTATCTTCAACGATGTCCAGGACCGCCTGGATCCCTTTGACAACGAGACGTTCGACGCCAGCCCCATCGAGATGTACGCCGTTGCAACGGACATGCTGTTTGGAACCGCCGCGTACCTGCCGGTCAAAAGCGCTGTGCTCGATCTCGACGCCGTGCGCGCCTCGACTTCGTTGCCGCTGGTGACGCCTCCGGTCGAGATCGACGGGCACAAATACGTCGACGGTGGCGTTGCCGATTCGGTCCCCATCGAGCATGTGCTCGAGGAGGCGGGCTTCGACCGTGCGGTCGTCATCGTCACGCAGGACCGTTCGTATGAGAAAAAGCCCTACGAGTTTTTGCCGGCCGCGCGTGCGCGTTATGCCGACTACCCCTATCTGCTCGAGGCTATCGAGACGCGCCACGACCGTTACAACATCCAGCGCATGCACCTGTGGAAGTATGAGCGCGAGGGCCGTGCGCTGGTCGTCGCTCCGCAAAAGCCGGTCGAGGTCGGTCATGTCGAGCACGATCCGGCAAAGCTTTTGGACCTGTATATCCAGGGCCGTCAGGAGGCAAAGCGTCTGCTCGCGGAAATCCAAGAGTTCGTTGAGCGCTAGCGACGGCGAACCCTCAAAAAATGACAACAGCTAAAGAGCTGGAAAATCACGGCTCGTGGATGACATGTGCAGAAACTCTGGTCGGAGCCAAAATACCTGTTGACTCGTACGGCGAGCGGGGTAATATGGACGGGTTACTTGCAGAGCCCCGTGAATCTCTGTAACAACACGTACTGTACATGGAGGAGTCTAAGTGATTTCGAAATCGACTCACTACGCCAAGCAGGGCGAGGTCCAGCGCAACTGGGTTCTCGTCGACGCCGATGGTGCTGTCCTGGGCCGTCTTGCCACCCAGATCGCAATGATCCTGCGCGGTAAGAACAAGCCCCAGTTCACGCCCAACAGCGACTGCGGCGACTTCGTTGTCGTCATCAACGCCGATAAGGTCCAGCTTACCGGTAACAAGGCCGACACGAAGACCTATTATCGCCACAGCGGCTACAATGGCGGCCTCAAGGCTGAGAGCTTCCGCCAGGCTATGGAGAAGCACCCGGAGAAGGTCATCGAGCGCGCCGTTCGCGGTATGCTGCCCAAGACCACCCTCGGCCGTGCCCAGATGACCAAGCTTAAGGTCTACGCTGGTGCCGAGCATCCGCATGCTGCCCAGAACCCCACGAAGATTGAGCTGGAGGCTTAAAGATGGCTGAGAACACCGTTGTCTACCAGGGTACCGGCCGTCGTAAGAACGCCGTCGCCCGCGTCCGTCTCGTCCCCGGCACCGGCAAGGTGACCATCAACAAGCGTGACGCCGAGCAGTATTTCGGCCGTCATCAGCTCGTTGAGAACGCCCTTGCTCCCTTCAAGGTGACCGACACCGCCGGTCAGTTCGACGTTATCGCTCTGTGCGATGGCGGCGGCATCTCCGGCCAGTCCGGCGCTCTGCGCCTGGGCATCGCTCGCGCTCTTCTGAACGCTGGCGACTACCGTGCTGACCTCAAGAAGGCCGGTTTCCTTACGCGCGATGCTCGCGTGGTCGAGCGCAAGAAGTACGGCCTCAAGAAGGCCCGCCGCGCTCCCCAGTTCTCCAAGCGCTAAGGTTTTATCTCCTTTCGAGATACAATGTACAAGCGGGGCCTGCCGATTCCTCGGCGGGTCCCGCTTTTCTTTTTCGACTAGGGTGGGCGGTTGCATATCGCCTGCTAGGGAAGGAGCAATCCTATGCCCCAGAACATCTTCGGTACCGACGGCGTCCGTGGCGTCGCCAACGCCGACCTCTCGTGCGACCTCGCGTTTCGCCTTGGCCGTGCGGCGACCAAG
>CABUTH010000039.1 GCA_902494465.1 uncultured Collinsella sp. | reverse complement strand
CTGCTCGGACAGTCCTGCGCAAGACGAAGGCCACATTAAGTGGCCTTCTTTGCGTGCGGAACTCGCGACAAACCAAAACCATCTCGCCAGCCCAGCGACCATGGGGTCCCAAGGTTTTCAAAAAAGCGGTCGGCGCGCAGTGCGCCGACCGCCGATATATGGGGTCTGATGATTTTTACCAGCTAGGGCCTCTTACTCGTCTAGGAGATCCTCTGGCATATCATTGCCGTCGCCCAGGTCGACTGGGGCCTCTTCGGTGTCGACTGCGGCCTCGGCGCCCTCGCCTTCGGGTTTTTCCTTGGCTGCCGTCATGCGGGCTACGGCGCAGATGCGGTCGTTGTCGTCGACGGTCATCATCTTGACGCCCTGGGTGGCGCGGCCAGTCTGGCTGATCTCGTCGGTCTTAACGCGAATGACCGTCGCGCCCTCCGTCACGATGAACAGCTCGTGCTGCGGGCCCACCGTCTTCATTGCCGCGAGGTTGCCCTTGCGCTCGGTCATTTGAATGGTGTAGACGCCCTGGCCGCCGCGATTCTGCTCCGGGTAGTCCGCGACCGGCGTGCGCTTGCCGTAGCCGCGCTCGGTGATGACGAACAGATCACCGTTGCCGTTAGTGACTTCCATGCCCAGAACGCTCACGCCGTCCTTCATACCGATACCGCGAACGCCGCTGGTATCGCGGCCGGTGGCGCGCACCTGCTCCTCGGAGAACATGATCGCCTTGCCTGCGGTGGTGGCCAGGATAATCTTGTCGCCCTCGCGCACGCGGCGCACATTCAGCAGCGCGTCGTCGTCACGCAGGTTGATAGCGATCAGGCCGTCGCGACGGCTGCGGTCATATGCGCTCATCACGGTCTTCTTGACCATGCCGCTCTTTGTGGCAAACATCAGGTACTCGTCGGCCGGGAACTCGCGGCAGCTGATGACGCTCGCGATCTTCTCGCCCTCCTCGAAGGGCAGCAGGTTGACGATCGCGGTACCGCGCGCCTGGCGCGTACCCACCGGCAGCTCGTGCACCTTCAGACGATAGACCTTGCCCTTGCTCGAGAAGAACAGCACGTACTCGTGCGTGGACGCGATGAACATCTCATCGATAACGTCATCCTCTTTGAGGTTGACGCCCGACACGCCCTTGCCACCGCGCTTCTGGGCACGGTAGGCAGCCACCGGGATACGCTTAACGTAGCCGGTGTGGGTGATGGTCACGACCATATCCTCGTCGGCGATGAGGTCCTCGACATCCAGGTCCTTCTCAACCTGGCTGATCTCGGTGCGGCGCTTGTCGCCAAACTTCTTGGAGATCTCGCGCATCTCTTCCTTGATGACGCCCAGGATCTTCTCCTCGTGCGCCAGCAGGTCCTCGTAGTAGGCGATGGCGCGGCGCAGGCCGTCCAACTCTTCTTGGATCTTGTCGCGCTCCAGGCCGGTCAGGCGGCGCAGCTTCATCTCGAGGATGGCCGTGGTCTGCTCGGGCGTAAAGCCAAAGCGCTCGATCAGGCGGCTGCTGGCCTCGGAGTCGGTCTGCGAGGAGCGGATGATGCTAATGACCTCGTCGATATGGTCAAGGGCCATCAGGTAACCCTCGAGGATATGAGCGCGGGCCTGGGCTTTCTTAAGGTCGAAGCGGGTGCGGCGGGTGACGACGTCGACCTGGTGGTCGATGTAGTGCTGCAGCATCTCGCGCAGGCTCAGGCATTTGGGAACGCCGTTGACGAGTGCCAGGTTGTTGGCGCCAAAGGTCGTCTGCAGCGAGGTGTACTTATACAGGTTGTTGAGCACGACCTGCGGAATGACGCCCTTCTTGAGCTCGATGACCAGACGGATGCCCTTCTGGTTGGACTCATCGCGCATATCCGAGATGCCCTCGATGCGTTTGTCGTTGACGAGCTGGGCGATCTTCTCCTGCAGGGTGCCCTTGTTGACCATGTAGGGAATCTCGGTAAAGACCAGGCGGTTGCGGCCGGTCTTGGTGGACTCCACATGTGCCTTAGCACGCACGGTAATGGAGCCGCGGCCGGTCTCGTAGCTCTGCTTAATGCCGGCGCTGCCCATGATGATGGCGCCGGTGGGGAAGTCCGGACCTGGCATGATCTGCATGAGCTCGTCAACGGTGGCGTCGGGGTTGTCGATCAGGTAGCAGGTGGCCTCGATCGCCTCGGTGAGGTTATGCGGGGCGATGTTGGTGGCCATGCCGACGGCGATGCCCTGGCTGCCGTTGACCAGCAGGTTGGGGAAGCGCGCAGGCAGCGCCACGGGCTCGGCAAGCGATTCGTCGTAGTTGGGCTGCCAGTCGACGGTATCCTTCTGCAGGTCGCGCAGCAGTTCCATGGCGGGCTTTGCCAGGCGGCTCTCGGTGTAACGCATGGCCGCCGCGCCGTCGCCGTCGATGTTGCCGAAGTTGCCGTGACCGTCGATGAGCGGCGTGCGCATGGAGAACCACTGCGCCAGGCGGACCATGGCCTCATAGACCGCGGAGTCACCGTGCGGGTGGTACTTACCGATAACTTCGCCGACCGTCCAGGCCGACTTCTTGTGCGGTCGGTTGGGGTAGATGCCGCTCTCGTTCATCGCGTACAGGATGCGGCGGTGCACCGGCTTTAAGCCGTCGCGCACGTCCGGCAGGGCGCGCGCCGTGATAACCGACATCGAATACTCGATGAACGACTGCTTCATCTCGCGACCGAACTCCGAAATCTGGAGCTGGCCGCCGTTGATATCCTCGCCGGCCGAGGCGCCGCGATCGACTTCGCCAAAGCTCTCCTCGAGCTCGGCGTCGTCGTCTTCTTCCTCATCATCATCGGCATCGGGGTTATAGGCGTCAGGATCGCCGTCCTCGCCCTGCTCAGCACGGGCGAGCAGGCGCTTCAGATCGTCGGGCATACCGGCGTCGCCGGCCTCGCCCATACCCTCGTTATTGTTGATATCGTCTGCCACGTTACCTCCTCATGGTTTGCGTGGTCCATTAGTTCCCTACCACGGAGACGGCTTTTCCAGGTGCCGCAGATTCGCCCGAAAGAGGAGGGAAGCGTACTTGGGTACGCGACCGACGATTGAGGGCGAAGGTGCGGTGGCTGGGAAAGCCGCAGGGATTAGGCATCCAAGAATCGTGCGTCATGCGCGTGTTTCTCGATGTACTCGCGGCGATAGCCGACCTCGGAACCCATCAGCTCGCGCACGGCGCGGTCCGCCACCACGGCGTCCTCGATCGACACACGCTGCAGGATGCGGGTCTTGGGGTCCATCGTCGTCGAGGCGAGCTGCTTGGGGTCCATCTCGCCCAGACCCTTGTAGCGCTGGACGGTATAGCCCTTGCGCTTTTTGGTAATCTTGCCGTCCTTGGCCTTGCCGTCCTCGTCGTTATCGTCGGGGTTCAGGCCCAGGCTCTGGATGGTGTCACGCAGGATCTCGTCTTCGGGCTGACGGCCGTTGGGATACACGTAGTGGATCTTGTTGCGCACCTTAATGCCAAAGATGGGCGGGCAGGCAACATAGACGTAGCCGGCATCGATCAGCGGACGCATGTACTTGTAGAAGAACGTCAGCAGCAGGATGCGGATATGCGCACCGTCGACGTCTGCATCGGTCATGATGATGATCTTGTGGTAGCGCGCCTTGGTGATATCGAAGTCGCCGCCGTCGCCGGCACTCGTCGTGACGCCGCAGCCGATCGCGGTAATCAGCGACTGGATGGTGTCACTCGAGAACGCGCGATGGTCACCAACGCGCTCGACGTTCAAAATCTTGCCGCGCAGGGGCAGAATCGCCTGGATGTCTCGGCGACGGCCGTCCTTGGCCGAACCGCCTGCCGAGTCGCCCTCTACGATGAAGAGCTCGGTCAGCTCGGCATCGCGCACCGAGCAGTCGGCGAGCTTACCGGGCAGGGACGCCGTCTCGAGCAGGCTCTTGCGGCGGGTCGCCTCGCGCGCCTTGCGGGCGGCATTGCGCGCCTTGCAGGCCTGCTGCGCCTTCTTGACGATCTCGCGAGCGGGCTTAGGGTGCTCCTCGAGGTAATCGGCAAGGCCGTCGGTCACGATCTTGAGCGTCAGCGCGCGCATATAGGAGCTGCCGAGCTTGGCCTTGGTCTGGCCCTCAAACTGCGGATCGGGCAGCTTGACCGAGATAACGGCCGAAAGGCCCTCGCGCACATCGTCGCCGGTCAGATTGGCGTCTTTTTCCTTGAGCAGGTTCTGCTTGCGCGCATAGTCGTTGATCACGCGGGTGAGCGCGGTGCGGAAGCCCTCAAGGTGCATGCCGCCCTCGGGGGTGTAGATGTCGTTGGCAAACGACATGACGTTCTCGCCGTAGCCGCTATTCCACTGCAGGGAAACCTCAACCTCGCCCATCTTGGCCACAGGTGCGTCCGGGTCCGATTTGCCCTCGATGTAGATAGGCTCCTTAAAGGCCTCGGGGACGTCCTTGCCCTCGTTAAGGAACTTGACGAAGTCGATGATGCCGCCCTCGTAGCAAAACTCCTCCACGTGGGGAGTAGACTCGCGCTCGTCAGTCAGCACGATTTTGAGGTTCTTATTGAGGAACGCCGTCTCCTGCAGACGGTTGTGCAGCGTATCGAAATCGTAGATGCATGTCTCGAAGATCTCGTCGTCGGGCCAGAAGGTGACGGTGGTGCCCGTCGAATCCGAGGTGCCCACGACCTCCATCTTCTTAACGGTCTTGCCGCGCGAGAACTCCATCTCGTAGGTGTTGCCGTCGCGACGAACCTGAACGACCACGCGCTTGGACAGTGCGTTGACGACGGAGATGCCAACGCCGTGCAGGCCGCCCGAAACCTTATAGGCCGAGTTATCGAACTTACCGCCGGCGTGCAAGATCGTCATGACGACCTCGAGCGTCGGGATCTTTTTAACAGGGTGCTCGTCGACGGGAATGCCGCGCCCGTTGTCGACGACCGTGATGGAGTTGTCGGCGTGGACCGTCACCTGGATCTCGGTGCAGAAACCGGCCATGGCCTCGTCGACGGAGTTGTCAACGATCTCCCACACCAGGTGATGCAGACCGCTGGCGCTCGTCGAGCCGATATACATGCCCGGGCGCTTACGAACGGCCTCGAGACCTTCGAGAATCTTAATCTCGCCGCCATCGTAATCGTTTTCGTTTGCCACACGTCCTCCTTCAGTCAAGAAAATGTGTACAGCCTTACTAGTTTATCGTAAAAAAATACCCTCGGGAACGAGGGTATTTGGCTCTACAAGGCCACCAGATGCGATTTAAGGCTCTTTTTTGCTTTCTACGCCCTTGGCCCACTCGGCACTGGCTCTCATGGCATTCTCGAGGGCCTCGCGCAGTTTTTGGTCTTCGATGGGCGCCACTTGGCGCTCAATCTCGGTGCGCTCGGCCTCACTTAGGTCGGCGTGCGGGGCCGGCGGGCGCTCGGTCGTCGCCGGGCGCAGGCGTTCCTTGGCGGCGGGCGGCGTGTGACCCGGCGCGGTGGTTTTGAACACCAGGCCGTCCACATGCGCACCGGCGCGCTCCATGCGCGCGCGGATGATCTCGCGCAACAGCGTCATTTCCTGCGTCCACGAGGGCGAATCGAGATATACCAGCAGCTCATTGGACTCGGGCAGGTAGCGCAAGCCCGTCACATGCCGCCCCTCGCGCGTGCCCGAGCACACCGCGTTCCACGCGCGATAGACCGCGCGCGACTCCTCGGCAGCCTCCATCTGCGCGCGGCGCTCAGGTGTCGCGGCCGCCAGGATGCGCTGACGCTCTGCGTTCAAAAATCCACTGAAGGCAACCGTTTCGCTCTCGCGCTCGTAATTAGCACGTCTCACCCATGCTCACCACCTTGGCTCGATCAAGCAGGTCATCGGTAAAATACCCCAGGTTGGTCGTGGTTATGACCGTCTGGATATCATCGCCGATCAGCCGCAGAAAAGCACCGCGGCGTTCGCCGTCGAGTTCGCTCATCACGTCGTCCAAAAGCAGCAACGGGGCGGTGCCCAGGACATCGCGAGCCACGGCCACCTCCGCCACCTTCCAGGCCAGAACCAACGTTCGCTGCTGACCTTGGCTGGCAAATGAACGGGCGGAGCGACCCGCCACGGTAAACTCAATCTCATCGCGATGCGGTCCCACCAACGTCACGCCGCGGCGAATTTCCTCGTCGGCGTGCTCATCAAGGGCAGCCAGCATGCGCTCGTACGCCCAGCCCTTCAGCTCTTCGCGATCATCGACCTGGGGCAAATCCCCCAGCGTGGACGTATAGGTCACGTTGGCAGCCTCACCGGATGCCACTTGCCCGTAGGCAGTGTGCACATGGCCCGCCAGCCGGTCGAGCAGGGCCAACCGGTGCACAAGCAGGGCCGAGCCCGCGCGGGCAATCGAATCGTTCCACGCGCCGAGCATCTCGCGACAGCACCAGGTCTCCTTGAGCAGGGCGTTACGCTGGGTCACGCAGCGTCCATAGGTGCTCGCAAGATCGGCATAACGTGCGCTCAGCTGCATGCCAAAGTCATCGAGGGCGGCGCGGCGCACACTGGCGCCTCGCTTAACCATGTCCAGATGGTCGGGGCAAAACAGCACGCTCGGCAGAGCCCCGCGCACACCGGCGGCAGAGCACCTCTTGCCGTTGCGGCTAAACGAGCGCTTACCGTCCTCCACGCTCAATCCCATATCAAGCACGCGGCCGTCGCCCTCGAGCCTCAGCTCGACCTTGCACGAGCCCACGCCATCATGGACGAGCTCGGCTGCGGTCGGATGCCTAAACGAGGCGCCGCTCGTCAGCAGCTGCAGCGCCTCTATGAGATTGGTCTTTCCCGCCGCGTTGGGTCCCGCAAGTATCGTCACGCCCTCGTCCAGGGCAAGGCGATAACTATCGAAGCTGCGGTAGTGCGCGACGGAAAGATCGCGGGCGAACATGGTCATAGGGCGGTTGCTAGATGCGGACCGGCATAACCAGGTACAGGTAGTTGATCTTGTCGTAGGACTTGAAGATGCCCGCCTGCGAGTAGCTCTTGAGCTCCAGCGTGATCTCCTTCTCCTTGGACAGGGCATTGAGGCAGCCGAAGATGTAGTGGTAGTTGAAGGCGATGGTGCCCGACTCGCCCTCGGCCTCGACATCGATCGTCTCCTGCGCAAGGTCCTGGTCATTGGAAATGGAGGACAGGCCCATCTGCCCGTTCTCGACATCGATCTCGAACTTGACGGCGGGGTTGGCGCTCGCGATAACGGCCACGCGCTTGAGGGCGGCGTTAAAGGCGGCGACGTCAATCTTGACGCTCGTCACGCACGAATCGGGGATGAGCTGCTTGTAGTTGGGGTACACGCCCTCGATACGACGCGACACGTAGGTGGTGTTGCCGGCCTCAAAGACGACCTGGGTGTCGGTAGCCCCGATCATGATGGTCGCCTGGCTGGCCATGATGTTCAGTGCGTCGTTAAAGGCGTCAGCCGGAACGTTGAGCTCAAAGGAGCCCTCGAGGGTCGAGGTCTCGACCTGCGTATCGCACACGGCCAAGCGGAAGGAATCGGTCGCCACCAGGCGCACGGTGTTGTTCTCGACCTTCATGTGCACGCCGCCCAGGATGGGGCGAGCCTTGTCGGTCGAGGTGACGCGCCACACGCGGCCGACCATCTCGGACAAGATATCGGTCGGCAGCTCCACGGCACTCTCGATGGCATAGGCCGGAAACTCAGGGAAGTCATTGGCATCGAGCGTGTTCAGGCGGAAAGAGCTCTTCTCGCAACTGATCAGCACCTGGCGCTCGGACAGCTCAAAGGTGACCGGGGCATCGGGGAGAGTCTTGGTGATATTGGAGAGCATCTTACAGGGGATAACCATCTCGCCCTCTTCTTCGACATGCGCCGCGATGCGATGACGGATCGAGATGGTGTAGTTAGAGGTCTGGAATTCCAAGATGCCGTCTTGCGCCTTGACGAGCACGCCCGACAGGATGGGAAGGGTGGATGCCGAAGCGACACCCTTCATAACGACGCCGATGGCTTGTGTAAGCGAGCTCTGGCTGACGGTGAACTTCATCTTTTAATACCTTTCTATAGATATAAATATCTTAATAATAGTAATAGCACTGACGAAACTGTTGATTACTCACAAAGACGCAGGTCAGACCCAGAAAGAGAATCGACAGCAACCTGTGTGCAACAGGGGTGGTTTTCCACGTTCAAAACCTGCGCAAAACGTTTCATCACCGCGGATTGGGTTTTAGACACCTTATGCCCGTGGTTTCGACAAGTTTTCAACAGGTGTCTCTATTTCCCTACGAGCGTAGTGTAATTTTATCGCGCAGCGACTTGAGGTCTTCGGTGACGGTGCGGTCTTCCTGGATCATCTTCTGGACCTTTTTGTAACTCGTGCTGACGGTCGAGTGGTTGCGGTTGCCAAATTCGGCGCCTACCGCCGTGGTCGTCATCTCGCACATTTCGATGGCCAGGTAGATAGCGATATGGCGTGCTTTGGCGATATTGGCGTTGCGACGCGGGCCGATGAGCTCCTCGTGCGTCACGCCGTACTGCTCTTCGATGACGGACTGAACCGTTTGCACGTTGATCTTTTTGGCCGATGTGTCGAAGTACTGGCTGGCGATGGCGGCGATATCGTCAAAGGTGAGCTCCCCGCCCTCGCGCTCGCGGTCGCCCGCCTCGCCGGCGCAGCGCTCGCAGAAGCTCTCGAGTTCGCGGATGTTGGTGCCCGACACCTCTGCCATGTGCTTAAAGTGCTCATCGGTCAGGTGCCCGCCGTCGCCCCCGTAGGCCGCCAACAGTGAGTCGTCGCCTGCCTCGGGAGCGGCGACGATGGTGTTCTCGTAATAGCGCTGCAAGATCTTGTATTTCATCTCGTAGCTGGGCTCTGCGACCAGGCAGAGCATGCCGGCGTTGAAGCGGCTGGTCAGGCGCTCGTCCATGCTCAGGTCCTTGGGGGCGCGGTCTGCCGCGATGACGACCTTCTTGTTGTTGCGGATGAACTCGTCCATGAGCTGGAAAAAGTAGTCCACGCTCGCGCGCTTGCCGATGATGTTTTGGATGTCATCGATGATGAGCACGTCCACGCCGTGGTACGCCTGCATGATGGGGGCGTTGCTCTTCTTTTGGCGGTCGAACTCGGTCATCAGGTCGTCCAGATATGCCTGGGAGTTGGCATACTTGACCTTGATCTCGGGCGACTTCTCGGCGAGCTCGTTTTTGATGGCAAGCAGCAGGTGCGTCTTGCCCAGGCCCGATTTGCCGTAGATAAACAGTGATGTGCATGTGCCGCGCTCGTCCGCGAGGGCGGCAAACTTGAGTGCCGAGCGATAGGCATGGCTGTTCTCGGGGCCGTAGACAAAGTTCTCAAAGGTAAATTTTGAGTTCGCGGCGAGCGGGGCTCCATCCGTATTCTGCTCGGCCGGCACGGTCGGTGCTGGCATGGGCGAAGCGGGGGTCGCAGCTTGCGTGGATTTAGTCGGCGCTCCGCCCTTCATCTGGTTCATCATGCGACGAAAATCGTCGGCCGAGAGCGTGTTCTTGATTGCAATGCCCGAATCCGCGCCCGCCGCTGCGTCGTGAGCGATGGGCATGTGCGTGACGGGTGCGTTCGTTGACGTCGCTACCGCGGTCGGCAACGGCGCCATGGTTTCACGGGAAACATCGCTGTGCTGGTGCTCGATTGTCGGCACGTCGCCTGCGGAGGCCGGCACCGCCGGGGAAGCAGCGGGAGCCGTGGCGGGCGCCGTCGCGGCAGCGGATTCCGTCGCGGCGCCTTGCGGTGCCACGATGTCGAGCGCAATCGGCGCAAAGGCGATTTCTTCTAGATAGGCCTCAATAGTCGGCTGATGCTTTTTGAGCTGCGCGATGGCAAAGCGCGAGGGGGCCTCGATCGTGAGCGTATCTTCGGTCAGGCTTATGGCGCGCGATTGCCCCAGCATGTTGATGAGGCGTGCATCTTGGCCGTCGCGCTGACAAAAGGCGATGGCATCCCCCAGGATGATGCTTGCTTCCTCGTCCACTGTCTCTCCCGTTCTTTAGCTCTGAGCTCGCACGCGAGCGGCGCCGAGTTCGGTCAGATGGTATTTCTGGCCATGCTTGATGACCAAGCCGGCCTGCGCCAAGTCATTGAGCGTGCGTGACCAAGTGGGGGCCGAGTTTCCAAACGCCCTCGCCAGATCGGTTGCACCGCACGCTTGATTTTGCGCCAGATAGCCCAGCG
This sequence comes from uncultured Collinsella sp., assembly GCA_902494465.1. Classification (GTDB taxonomy): domain Bacteria; phylum Actinomycetota; class Coriobacteriia; order Coriobacteriales; family Coriobacteriaceae; genus Collinsella. The sequence goes on along the minus strand of CABUTH010000039.1, from coordinate 2,703 downwards.
CGGCGTTGCCGCGGTCGCTTACGAACACGTCCGGTTGTGGCTGCGCATACTGATTTGCTGCATTAGGATACATCATTTGAGCTGCTGGTTGTTGAGAACTCTGCATCGGTGGCATTTGCTGTTGAAAACTTTGAGGCCACTGTTGGTAAGGCTGCGGAGGCATCTGCTGGGCCCAAGGGCTGTACTGCTGCTGCGGCATCTGCTGGTACGGCTGCTGATATCCCTGCTGGTACTGCTGCGGGAACTGCTGGCCATACCCCAGTGGCGGCATCTGCTGATATGGATATCCCTGTTGGTACGGCTGATAGCCCATTTGCTGGCCACCCGGTGCCCCCGTCGCCTGCTGCATTGCTGCTGCATCCTGATCCGCCAGCGGCACGGTCTCTGGCATGTTTGGCGGCATCGACATCGATGTCGCCTGGGGCTCTTGTGTAGGAAGCATTCCGGGATGCTGCATCTGCCCCACGGGGGGCTGCATCTGCTGCGTTGCCATGGGCTGCTGCGCAAAAGCTCCCGGCAGGGGATATGTGGGCTGCTCCGTCTCGGGCCGCACGGAAGCACCGCGTCCGCCGGCGCGCTCGATTTCCTGCACGCGTTTAGGGTCCAGGCTTACCGTAACCACGGTGCCGTTGCCCATGTTGTCCTCGATGGATACGGCACCGCCGGCGTTTTCCAAATACTCCTGCACCATGGGAAACCCTGCTCCGGTTCCACGGATATACCGTTTCATCTTGCTGTTTGCGCTGGTAACGCCAAAGTCGAAAGCACGTTCCTTGTCGTCGATGCCGGGTCCTTGGTCAGCAAAGCGGATGGTGTCTCCGCCGTCCAGAATCGAGATGATGGGCTCGGCAAAGTGTGCGTGGATAAAGTTTTCGACAATCTCGCGGATGACCATGAGCGAGATATGGCCACCTTGTTCTTTCATGCACTGGTAGACGGTGTTGGTCGTCTCTTCCAAATACGTGCGGACATCTTGCGGATCAATGACGATCACCCGCGGTGTCGACAGCATGTCGTCATAGACGGCGATGCGCGCGGCGTACATGGCTTTTGGCGCCTGCGTGGTCGTCTGCTCGCCTTCCGCACGCTCTTCGCGCACGCCGGTGATGTGCTCGTTGTCGGGTGCCGGGTCTCCGGAATCGACCATGGTGTAAAAGTCGTCAGACATGCCGCTCGCAATCTTTCAAAAGGTTTCGAACAAATAGTAGCTCACCGTGCAACGTTTCTCATCTTTCGACAACTTTTCAAAACTTGTTGAAAACTTTGGAAAACGGGCGAAAAGTTCTCAACATTGCCAACATGACCTGTTGAAAACTCGATGAAATATCGTGAAAGGTTGCCATGAGGCGCAAATTTCGGTTGTGCTTATGGGGGAACCGTGTGAACTGCGCAACCTTTTACCTTTGATTTCTTGACATTTGAACATTGATTTCCCTACAATCTTCAAGCTCACGTGTCTATATCTGCGTCCGCGTCCCCGCGGACACTCGAAATGCAGCAGGAGGAACTTAAGATGAAGCGTACGTATCAGCCTAATAAGCGTAAGCGTGCCAAGACCCATGGCTTCCGTGCCCGTATGGCCACTAAGGGTGGTCGTGCCGTGCTCGCCCGTCGTCGCGCCAAGGGCCGCAAGCGTCTCACTGTCTAGCAGCGATACACACATCTCGCATGAAGACTATTAAGTCTCGGCAAGATTTCGAGCATGTGTTCAGTCAGGGGCGTCGTTTCAATCACCCTCTGATTCGAATGACCATATGTGAATCGGTTGGCGAAGGCGACTCCGGAAGGGTCGCCTTCGTTGGTGCTAAGCGACTCGGTTGTGCCGTCGTGCGCAACCGATCTAAGCGTGTGATGCGCGAGGCCGCCCGCAGCTGCGGATTTCCCGTTGCGGGTTATGACATCATCTTGTTTGCAACTCCCAAGACGAGGGTTTCCTCGCCGCAGGAGATGGACAAGGCGTTGCGTTCGCTTATGAAGCGCGCCGGCGTTGCCGGGGAGGAGCGATGAGCAATCACGTTTTGCGACGTGTTGCCATCGCTCCTATTCGCATATATCAACAGGTTATTTCGCCCTTATTGCCTGACGCCTGCATTTATTACCCAACGTGCTCGCAATACGCCATCCAGGCGATTGAGAAGCACGGTGTTTTGAGAGGCTGCTGGCTTGCCGTGAGGCGCATCGCTCGTTGCAATCCCCTGCACGTCGGCGGTTATGACCCTGTGCCCTAGCGGGCACTCGCTATCGGAGGAAAACTTACATGTGGGATTGGATCGTTAACATCCTTTTCGAGCTGCTCAAGCTCATCCAGACCTTTGCGGTCGACTGGGGCCTGTCCATCATCATCCTGGTGGTCATCATCCGTCTGCTGCTGACGCCGCTCATGCTCAAGTCGACCAAGTCGACGGCTCGCATGCAGGTGCTGCAGCCCAAGATGCTCGAGATCCAGGAGCGCTATGCCGACGATCCCCAGCGTCAGGCCGAGGAGATGCAGAAGTTCTACAGCGAGAACAAGTTCAACCCCATGGCTGGCTGTCTGCCGCTGCTGATTCAGATGCCTATCCTGTTCGCCCTGTTTACATTGCTGCGCAACCTGCCGGACTACTTTAACGACGGCACGTTCTCGTTCTTCAACATCCTGCCCGACCTGACCACCACGCCGAGTGCTTCCTTTGCCGATGGCTTTATGGTTGCACTGCCTGCGCT
>CABUTH010000038.1 GCA_902494465.1 uncultured Collinsella sp. | reverse complement strand
GCCCGGATGCGACACTGAAGTAAGTGTCCATCCTCGCAGTATCCGGTTCTCAAGGTGCACGCCCTCGCGGCTGATCCGGTCCGACCGGGCCGCGCGGCAAGGAGATATATTGCCAGACCGGAGGGGCGCCGTGGGCGGGAATCGCGCACTCCATATTTTGTTCACAAATGAATAGGTCCCTCAGTCGCATCACTGAGGTTAAAACTGAAGCATTGACTTCTGATATTGGCGATGACCAGCTGGTTTATAGGTGTTAAGGCATCGGTCATCTCTGGAGCGCCACTTTACTCCAAAACCATCAACCATTTGTTTCCCATCGGTAAAAGGCGGGTTTTGTTCGCCAAGCGTTCTTATATATAGATAGATACGGGTTCGAACCCATGAAAGGGCGACAAAAAAGACGGCCAACCGAAGTTGACCGTCTCAACAATCTTTGGGTGGGCCGTCAGGGGTTCAGTCTGCTTCGCACGCGAACGCTGCGGCGCTTTCGCGCCTTGCGCGCTGCGCTGGCAAACGCTCACGCGTTTACTCAGCTCCGCGCCCTTTCGGGTTCGAACCCGTGCCGCGGTAACAAAAAAGCGGCCGGCATCCGCCAGTCGCTTTTCTATTCTATGGTGGGCCGTCAGGGGTTCGAACCCTGGACCTTGGGATTAAAAGTCCCCTGCTCTGCCAGCTGAGCTAACGGCCCGCGGGTGGCATTGTACCACGGTCTGGGACTATTCCCAACTCCATTGGCCGTTCTGGAAAATCACAACTTCACGTCCATCAGGCGTAATGCCCGTAATATCGATGTCGTCCGTGCCGATCATAAAATCGACGTGCGTGCTCGAGACGTTAACGCCATGCTCCAGGAGCTCCTCCTTGGACATGTCATACCCACCCTCGATGCATTCGGGGAAACCGACACCTAGCGCGAGATGGCAGCTAGCGTTCTCGTCATAGAGCGTATCGTAGAACAGAACACCACTTTCGCGGATCGGCGTGTTCTTGGAGATGAGCGCGACCTCGCCCAGATGAGCGGCACCTTCGTCGGTATCAATGATGCTCGCAAGCGTTGCCTTGCCCACGCGGGCGTCGTAGTCCACCACGCGGCCGCCCTCGAACTTAATCCAAAAATCGTCGACCTTATTGCCGTGGTGGATGAGCGGCATGGCCGAGTACACGATACCGTCGGCGCGCATGCGATCGGGCGAAGTGAAGACTTCCTCGGTGGGAATGTTGGGGAAGAAGGGGTGCCCATCGGGCGTCTTGCCCTTGCCGCCGGCCCACTCGTGACCCTTCGTCATGCCAATCGTCAGATCGGTTCCATTTGCCGCGGTGTAATGCAGGTAGTCGAAACGATTGTCGTTCAGGAAACGCAGGTTCTTTTCGAATGCGGCGTCATGGAGCTCCCAGTCGCTCTCTGGGTCCTGGCCATCGGCGCGAGCGGTGTGCAGAATCGCATTCCACAGCTTATAGATTGCAACCTCATCGGCGTCTCCCGGGAACACCTCGCGCGCCCAAGCCGCGACCGGAGCGCCGGCGATGCACCACGGATTGATGTTGTAATCCAGTCCACGGCGGAAAACTTTGCACTGCGTGTTCCTTGCCTTAGAAGCTGCAGCGGGCTTAGCGGGATCGATGCCCTTAAGGGCGGCAGGGTCCGCACCCTCGATAAAGATAAAGCAGGCACCGTCCTGGGCCAGGGAATCCAGCTGCAGGCGCTTCCACTCGGGCGTCTGCTCAAAATAGCTTTTCTCGACATGCTCGTACGTGAGCCTCGTCACGGCATCATCGGCCCAGATGACCGTCACGTGGCCGGCGCCGGCAGCATAGGCCTCCGCGACCACCACGCGCGCAAACGGCACGCACTCAACCGGAGACTGAACGACGACTTCCTGGCCGGGCTTAACGTTTACGCCCTTGCGGACGACCAGGCGCGCATAGTTTTTAATCTTGGGCTCCAGGGACTTCATACCCTCCAGGGCCTCTTCGACCGTCAGGGCAGCTCGAATCATGTGCCACTCCATCTATCTATAGAACAGTAAAAAGGCGCGCCGCAAAAACGACGCGCCTTATATCTTAGCGATAAGTATGTATGCAAACGCTACTTCTTCTTGGAGTCCTTCTTGTCCTCCTCGGCAGCTGCGCGCTCGATAAGAGCGTTGAGCTTGTTCTCGGACATGCCCTCGGCCTGCGCGCGGTACATGTTGCGCAGGGGACGAATACGAACGAAGTCGTAGATAAAGTCACCCAAAATGACGACGTAGGACAAAACGATGCCGACCATCTGGACGGGGCTGGACACCATGCCAGCGGGAGCGAAGTACAGCGAAGCCCAAATGGCCACGACGAGCACCATGCCGATAGTGAGCACGGCCCACCAGATGCGGCGGCGCTTGGTGTAGTCCTCATCCTGCTTGAGAAGGATATTCGACACCGTGTAGATGCGGTCCTCCTTGGCGCGCTGCTTAGCCTTGCGGGCGCGCTTCTCCTCTTTAGAGAGGCCCTCGAGGTTCTCGCCCTTCTCGAGCTCTTTGCGGCGTGCCTTAGACGAAGCCGGCACGACGCGGACAGAGCTCGCTGCCTGACGGGCGGGCTTGGCGGATGCGGCGGACTTGCGCGCAACCCCGGTAACCTCGTGGGATTGCGTGCGCTTGTTCGTGGCGCTACGGGTACTCACTTATGCGTTCTCCTTCATGCTTGTGAACTGGGAGCCCGTAATGATCTGGAAGGCCTCGCGATAGCGCTCGGACGTGCCATCGATGACCTCGGCGGGCAGGTGCGGGGTCTCCCCCGTCATATCCCAGTTGGCTTTGAGCCAATTGCGGACGAATTGCTTGTCGTAGCTGGGCTGAATCTTGCCCTCCTCGTAGCTGGCGGCAGGCCAGAAACGGCTGGAGTCAGGCGTGAGGCACTCGTCGATCAGCGTGACCTTGCCATCGATGACACCAAACTCGAACTTGGTGTCGGCAATGATGATGCCACGGGTCGCGGCGTACTCGGCAGCGGCCTTGTAGATCTTGAGGGAAAGGTCGCGAATCTGCGCGGCGATGTCCTCACCCACGATCTCGCAGCAACGCTCGAACGAAATGTTCTCGTCGTGGTCGCCGATCTCGGCCTTCGTGGACGGCGTGAACAGCGGCTCGGGAAGCTTGGAGGCCTCGGTCAGACCCTCGGGCAGCTGAATGCCGCAGACGGTGCCGTTCTCGTCATAGGCCTTCTTGCCCGAACCGGTCAGATAGCCGCGGACGATGCACTCGATAGGAATCGTCTGGGCCTTCTTAACCAGCATGGCGCGGCCAGCGAGGTAGTCACGATACTCAGCAAACTCCTCGGGGAAATCCGCCGGGTCGATGGAAACGAGATGGTTGGGGACGATGTCGGCAAACTTATCGAACCAGAATGCCGAGATGCGATTGAGCACCTCTCCCTTAAACGGAATCTCGTCGGGAAGAATGAAGTCGAACGCAGAAATGCGGTCGGTGGCGACCATCAGCAGGTTTTCACCGGCATCGTAGATATCACGAACCTTGCCACGGGAATCCGGACGACGCTCCATCGTTGTCACGTGAGTCACTCCTTACCTAAATACGACAGAAATGCGGGTTCTCTCCCGCATGTTTTCGCAAACTCGGAGCGGCAGGGACGCGGCCCCTCCTTCACCGAATAGCGAAAAGCTAGTGCTCCATTGTAGTAGATGCCGCGTCCGCCGTGTGCTCGCGGGGCAGATGAATTGTAAAAGTCGTACCCTTTCCAAGCTCCGACTCCACGGATATGTAGCCATGGTGACGCTCGACGATCTGCTTGGTCACGGCGAGGCCGACGCCCAGGCCGCCAGCTTCGCGGGCGCGGCTGGCATCGGCGCGCCAAAACCGCCCGAAAATGCGCGACAGATCGTCCTTGGCAATACCGATGCCGGTATCAGAAACGGCAATGCTGACGTGCCTGCGGTCACTGAGCACCGACACCACGACCCAACCGCCCTCGGGGGTGTAGCGCATGGCGTTGCTCATGAGGTTGATAACACATTGCGTGATCATGTCGGGATCGGCTTCGACGACATCGTCGTGACCCTGGGTCTCGTCCGCAAAACGCAGGCGCAGATCGCGGTCGGCAAACAGACGCTCCTGGCCGTTCACAATCGATCGCACGAAAGGAACCATGTCCACCGGCTCAAGGTTGAGCGGAGCCGTGCTGTTTTCCATACGCGATAGGTCGAGCATCTGCTGCACCAGACGAGCCAGGCGACGCGTCTCGGAAGCAACGGTCTCCAAATGCTCATCGTCGGTGGGATACACGCCATCCTGCATGGCCTCGACCGTTGCGAGCATGGCCATAAGCGGCGTGCGAAGCTCGTGTGCAACGTCTGAGGTCAGGCGCTTCTCGTGTTTCATATCCTTCTCGAGAGAAGTGGCCATCTCATCGAAGGTCTCACCCAGCTGATCGATCTCGTCATCACCGCGCAGCCCCGTGCGAGCCGACAGGTCGCCGTCACGGATTTGCTTTGCGGTACTGGTGATGCGATGAATCGGTTTGGTGAGCATGCGCGACACGAGCGATCCGATAACGACCGAAATGCAGATTGCAACAACCGCGGCGAGGGCCATGGCGTTAAAGGTCTTCTCCCTAAACGCAGAGTCCGCCTTGGTGAGCAGAGCGTCGGAGCCGATGGCCCACAGCTTTACCTGTCCGACATGCTCGCCGGAAGACGTTACAATCTCGACGTTAGCAACGCTATCGGAGTCGGTTGGAGCAGACGAGACCGGGCTATGCGATGCCCTCTTGCCGCTCGTGTCGTCGGTCGTAGCCTGGTTTTCGCGTACATCGGCGGTGGCGCTTGCCGAGGGCCAGGAATCGTCATAAACGATCACACCCTTTTTATTGACGACCTGCATGCCCAGATCGTCGGAAACCAAACTCGACGTTGCGACCGTGCGCAGTTCTCCCGCGGTCCAAGAGCCGTTTTCCTCATATGAGGTCGCCAACTTCTCGGCAGCGGAATTTGCGATTTCGACGATATTGGAGCGTGTGTAATCCGAAAAGACCGTGCCCCACACAACAGAGACAACGCCCACCAGCACCAATACCGTCATGAGCGATGTCAGAGCAAAAGCAAGTGCCATGCGCGAGGGATAGCTCATCGTTGGCCGTGAATCGGAACGAGGCGTGTTCCAACTAGCCTTGGAACCCGCCTCGCTCTCCTGCTTGTGCTTTTGTCCGATTTCAAAGCGCGCAGGTGTCATATGTGATTTCCCTATTTCTCGTCCGACTTATCGGTCTTGGCCGGAGCCTCGAAGCGATAGCCGACACCATGGACGGTGTAGAGCCACTTGGGCTTCTTGGGATCATCGCCCAGCTTGGCGCGAAGATTCTTCACGTGGCTATCGATGGTGCGCTCATAGCCCTCAAAGTCATACCCGAGCACTTTCTCGACCAGCTCCATGCGGTTATACACACGGCCGGGATGGCGGGCAAGCGTGGTGAGCAGCTTGAACTCGGAAGCCGTCAGATCGACTTCCTTGCCCTCGACCAAGATCTTGTGGCCCGAGATATCGATGACCAGATCGCCGAAGTCGAGCACCTCGACGGCGGGCTCGTCGGCCTGATGGGCACGGCGGAACAGAGCACGAACGCGGGCGACGAGCTCGCGCGGCGAGAACGGCTTAATCAGATAGTCATCGGCGCCGAGCTCAAGACCGATAATACGGTCCTCGATCTCGCCCTTAGCCGTCAGCATGATGATGGGGACATCCGAGGTATCGCGAATGGTGCGGCAAACGCGCTCGCCGGGAATCTTGGGGAGCATAAGGTCGAGCACGACCAGGTCGAACTGATGCTTCTCGAACTCCTCGATCGCGGACTGACCGTCGCCGACGCCCACAACCCAGTAGCCTTCGCGCTCGAGATAGGCAGCGACGGCGTCACGGATTGCCTTCTCATCCTCGACCAGCAGAATCTTTTTTGCATCTGAAGCCATAACACGGCCCCCCTGTCTCAATTAGCTAAGAACAAGCCCATTTTAACGCACCTGAGCCCGCCGGATGCCGCTATGACGCGGCAGCTCGGCGGGCGGTACTCACAATTACAACGCGTTTATTCCCCTGTTGGCGCCTTTTTAACCCCTCTAAGCTTAAAGAGAGAATAGGCGTGCAGTGACCGTCTCTGGTATACCCTGGCTGTTGCGCACCGTGGCGTACGTAAGGAATGAGTCCGACTTTCCCGCCGTAGCTGGATAATCGCCATACTCCAAAGCGCGGTCGGGCGACAGCAGCGAGCCATAGGTCTTGGCAGAGGTGTCGATCAGGAAATGCGACGCCTGTACCTTAACAAGGTATTTATTCTTCTTGCCAGCCGCACATGCAAGCGGCTCGCGGGACAGGAAGAGATACGGCCCTCCCTCATTACCGATATACGTGCCCATGTTGCCCAGGCTGCCCACGCCACTATAGGTCGCCTCGATAGAAAACACGAAGGTATCGCCCATATATACGGCCTCGAAAGGCGAGACTGACGAGGGAAGAACTAGCTGGGCACGTTTGGTGTTGTTGCCGTCGGTCAGATCGATTGCCGTTATGCCGTAGTAGACGCCCTCGTCGTTGCGGACACGCGGCGAGATGGTCAAAATGCCGTCGCTCGCGCGCGGGGCCGATGCAAAGCGGCCCGTCGATTTCCAAATTACCTCGGCCTTGGATTCATCAAGCGAGCGACGATAGCAAAACGAATCACTACTCGTTTTATTGCCGCCTGCCGAAGGCATTTTATACCAGATGACTGATGACCCGAACGCCGTGAACAGGGGCGGATCATAGTCCTTGCCACCTCGATCGAGCTCAACCACGTCGCCAGAGAGCGAAGCGCCCGACAGATTTTGAGCGTAGAGCTTCCACGATGAATTGGCAAAGTTCATCTCAACCCACGCGAATACGCCGTCGCCGGCACGGACATCGTAGAATGCGTACCCCGTGCCCTCGATAGGATCCTCGATTAATGTGGTAAGCGAGCCATCGCCCAGGTTGAGCACGCCGAGTGTGTTGGCGTGCAGTGCCGATGCGGGCGCCATCATCGCCGCGGCGTAATCGCCGTCGCAGTAGTACAGCAGCGTACCCAGAGGCAGCGTCCACGATGACGCCGGCTCAAGATCGATGTCGACAGCCTCATACTCATCCGTAATCGAGATGATTTTGGAATCGTCCTTGATAACCTGCGGCTCGCCGGCGGCATCATCGCTGGTACCCGTTTTTTTCGAGCATCCGGCAAGCACCGTGGCAGCGCCCGCGGCAGCCCCACCGAGTACAAAGCCGCGACGCGATATTCCGTTCTTGATGTGATCGGCGATACCCATTAGGCGATCTCGGCGCGAGCGACCTCGATAGCGCGCGTAAGCTGGTCGGCGCAGGAGGTCTTTTTCATACCGCAGGTATTACCGGCGAGAACCTCGATTACGCGATCGGCGGGAGCGCCCTCGACCAGCTTGGAGATAGCCTTGAGATTGCCGTCGCAGCCGCCGGTAAACTCAACGCCCACCACCTTGTTGCCGTCATCGGAAAGGTCAAGGTGAATATTGCGAGCACACACGCCCTGAGGCTTGTAATCAAACGAAATCATGCGATCCCCTCTCAGAATGTTATTCGAGACGACTATTATCCCCGTCTTTCCCTAAATGCAACGAGGCGCTTTGCCGGCAACACACATTACCAGCAAAGCGCCCTAAAAAGCTAACGTTATGCCCGAACCTACTCGAAGCTCAGCTGCTCCAGACGATCAAAGACCGTGTCGATACGGGTGAGGAAGTCCCACGGATCAAAGATCTCGTCGAGCTTCTCCTGACTGACGGTGCAGCGCGGGTCGGCCTCGAGACGCTCCTTAAAGGTGGGGCCGGAGACACAATCCTGTACCTCGTGCCAAGTTGCCATGGCGTTCTCCTGCACAATGGCGTACGCGTCCTCGCGGGTGATGCCCGTGTCGACGAGGGCGAGCAGCACCTTGGAGGAGAAGATGAGGCCGCGGGTCTTATTGAGGTTGGCCATCATGCGGGCAGGGTACAGCTGCAGGCCGTCGATAACGCGGATGAGGCACTGGAACATGTGGTCGAGGGCGATGAAGCTATCGGCCTGAGCGACGCGCTCGGCAGAGGAGTGCGAAATGTCACGCTCGTGCCACAGGGCGACGTTATCGAAGGCAACCTGGGCGTTGGACTTCACGACGCGCGACAGACCGCAGACTTTCTCCATGGTGATGGGGTTGCGCTTGTGCGGCATGGCTGAGCTGCCCTTTTGGCCCTTACGGAACGGCTCCTCGGCCTCGAGCGTATCAGTCTTCTGCAGATTGCGGACCTCGGTAGCGATGCGCTCGCAGGTGGCTGCGGTGGTGGCGAGAACGCCGGCGAGATAGGCGTGATGGTCGCGGCTGATAACCTGCGTGGACAGCGGGTCGTGAACCAGGCCCAGGTGCTCGCAGACATACTCCTCGACGAACGGCTCGATGGAGCTGTACGTGCCGACAGCGCCCGAGATGGCACCAAAGGCAACATTCTTGCGGGCGTCCTCAAGACGATCCAGATCGCGCTTGAGCTCCCAGGCCCAAGAGCCAAACTTCATGCCAAAGGTCATCGGCTCGGCGTGGATGCCATGAGTGCGGCCGGCACAGAGCGTGTTGCGCTCCTCAAAGGCGCGACGCTTGCAAATCTCGCCGAGCTTCTTGACGTCCTCGATGATCAGGTCGCAGGCCTGGGTGAGCTGGTAGCACAGGGCCGTGTCGCCCAGATCCGAGCTGGTCATGCCATAGTGAACCCAGCGGCTGGGCTTGGGGTCGCCCTCGGGAACATCGGCATCGATGTATTCCTTCATGTTGGTCAGGAAGGCAATGACGTCGTGGCGCGTGACTTCCTCGATCTCATCGACCTTCGCCTTCTCAAAGTTGGCATGGTCGCGGATCCACTGGGCCTCGTCTTTGGAAATACCGATCTTGCCGAGCTCCGCCTGGGCCTCGCAGGCCAGAACCTCGATCTCCTGCCAAATGGCGTACTTGTTCTCGAGGGAGAAGATGTGTCCCATCTCCGGGCGGGTATAGCGATCGATCATAGCGGCTCCTTTTTGGTTATTGGCACGTTGGTCGTAACCCATCCATTGTACCGTGCGCAGGTGCAAGTATGGGCAGCAGGCATTAACCTAACATTTTGGAATTGGAGCGGGCAACGGGAATTGGAGCGGGCAACGGGACGTCCGCGTATTTGCTTCGCAAATCCGCACCGGCTTCAGGCGCCTGTCGGCGCCTTCGCCTGCTCGCTACAAACGCTTCGCGTCTGCTTAACGCTCGCACCCTGTCGGGTTCGAGTCCCGGCACTTTATTGAAAAAAGCACGGCACCGTGATGGTGCCGTGCTTGTGCTCTTAACTGGAGCGGGCAACGGGACTCGAACCCGCGAGTGTCAGCTTGGGAAGCTGATGCCTTACCACTTGGCGATGCCCGCATATGTGGGGGGATAGTATAACGCGGTTGTCTTGTTCGATACAAGGGTGTCGATGCTTGTTTTAGCTGTGGAGAATCATTTGAAAACCGCGCCAATTGTGGAGATGAGGACCTTTGTCTTTCTTTTCTTACCATCTTCTACCTGCACTTTTATCTGATTGTTGTATTTGAGCTCGATTTGTCAGAAATCGGGCAAGCTTTTGGTCAGGCTCCGGTACTTACCCGCATGAACCTCGGGGGTAGCCTCATCCTACGCGTCGCAACCTCCCCATGCGGCGCACGAGGGATAAGGAGCAGCCATGTCCAACGCACCCACGCACTCTGTCCACAGCGCAATCGCAACAGGTCCGCTGCTCCTGCTCCTCTTCCTGCTTTTCGGCTGCCTGACACCGGGAGCCGCATTTGCCGTCGATGGCTACGACCAGCTCGGCTTCCGCACTATTAGCGATGATTGTGGGCCCTTCCTCATCGGCAAGTATGAAGCTCAAGACGCCTCGATTGCCTACTGCATGAACCAGGAGCGCCCCGGCCCCACCAAGCCGGGCGGCCCATGGCTCAACTTTGATCAAGGCTGGGTGTGGCTCGACGACGAGTTCGCGGCAATCGTTTGTCACGGATATCCTACCGCCACGTCGTTTGGCGGTTACCATCTTTCACCCGATCGTGCCCGCGCCGCAACCCAGCTTGCCGTATGGATGCTCAACGGCACTACCCATGTCGACGGTACCTACTCTTACACGACCGCTCAGGGCAAAACCAAGAGTGGGCACTTTATCACTGACAATGAAGTCGTGGCGGCGGCGCGGTGGCTCCACGACAGCGCAAAATCAGGAAGCATCAAAGCCGCTCCGCACCGCGCGCGGCGCTATCTAGGAGCCGTATCGGGCGGCAGCAAACGTCAGGACATGCTCTATGTACTGCCGGCGGTCTCTGTTTCCTTCCAAAAGCAGTCTGCAAACGCTGCCATTACCAGCGGAAACAATACTTATCAGTTTGACGGGGCAACATTCGATGTTTTTGAGAGCACCAGCGGCGCGCGTGTCGGCACCGTCCAGATGGACAGCAACGGTCGAGCGCAGGCAACACTTCTGCCCAACACGGCATACTACCTAGTTGAAACGAAGGCGCCGGCCGGCTATGTCCCCCGTCGCGATCGTATTGCCTTTACCACGGGGAATGACGGCGGGCGGGTCGCCATTGATGAACAGCCCGGCACCATCAACCTGCGTATCGTAAAACTCGATGCCGCGACGAATGCCGGCCCCCAGGTGGGATCTTCACTCGCAGGAGCAGAGTTCACGTGTGTGTCGCAATCAACCCCTGGATGGGCGCAAATTCTCACGACTGACGAAAGCGGTCGGGCTACCCTCGTCGATGTCCCCTTAGGAACCTTTACCATCTACGAATCAAAAGCCCCCGAGGGCTACCTGCCATCCAACGACAGCTGGACCTATACCGTTGGAGCCGACCAGCTCGGCGATTCAGGCGTAGTCGAGATCGAATCTCGCATTTCCGATATCCCCATTGCGTTTGACCTTGAGATTTCCAAATTCAAGGATTACGGCAATAGCGACCAATCCGGCCTGGAGCAGCCGGCGGGTGGTGTTGTCTTTGAAGTTGTCAGCAACAGCTCTCAGCAGGTTGTTGGCACATTGACCACAAACATCTATGGCTTTGCCTCCACCAAAGATCAGCCCGAAGCATGGTTCGGCACAGGCAAGCGACCCGCCGGTGTCCACGGAGCCGTCCCATACGACCGTGCCGGCTACACGATTCGCGAGGTTCCGGAAACCGTCCCCGAGGGTTTTAAACGTGCAGGGGAATGGACCGTCGGGGCCAATCAGATTTCCAACGGCGCCGAGCTTCAATATATCGTGGACAACCACGCTCTGTCGACGCATCTCCAGATTGTAAAACGCGATGCCCAAACAGGCGCTTCTGTTCCACTAGCCGGATTCACCTTCCAACTCCTCGACAGCAATCACGAACCTGTCTCACAAACTTGCTGGTATCCAGCACATAACGTAATGGACACCTTTACGACTGACGCGACCGGGACCGTCACACTGCCAGAATCGCTCGTGCCGGGCACCTATTATGTACGCGAAGCCTCGGCCAAAGAGCCCTATCTTGTCGGCGAAGAGATCGAGGTAAACATACCCGCCGACATGAACCTAACGCCCGTTGTAATCGCCTCGTATTATGACCACGCCGCGACCGGAAACATCAGGATCGTTAAAACCGATGCCGTAGACGGCAGCAGCCTCGCGGGCGCCGTCTTTGAGATCCGTGCCTCGGGTGATATCATGCGCCCCGACGGTAGCATTGCCGCGCTCGACGGTGAGACTGTCGCTGCCGTCACGACGGATGAAACTGGAGAAGCACGCGCGGACGACCTCCAGCTGGGATCTGGCACCGCACGCTACGAGGTTGTCGAGACTCAAGCGCCGGCAGGCTTCTTACTCGATCGGACATCCCATATTGTCGACCTTACTTATGCCGACCAGAAAACACCCGTTGTAGAAGCACGGCTTAACGTATCCGACGATTACACCAAGGTAGATATCTCCAAGGTCGATGCAAGCGGCGAGCAGGAAGTGGAAGGCGCACAGCTCACCTTATATGGTCCCGATAAAACCGAAATAGACTCCTGGACCTCATCCGACAAGCCACACCGCGTCGAACATCTTGCACCCGGCACCTACTCGTTGCGCGAAATGATGTCTCCGCGGACCTATGACCTTGCCGAGGAGATAACGTTTGAAATAAAAGATACGGGAGAAGTCCAATCCGTCGCGATGAAGGATGCGCCCATCGAGATCAAGGGGCAGGTCGACAAGCGTCAGGAACTTGTCCAACCTATCGAAAAGGGCCTGTTGGCTAACGGCGATGGTAAAAACCGCGCCACGACGCAAACCAATAGTGATGGGCTTTTCTCCTATACCATCGATGCTCGACACGATTCCGCTACTTGGGTTGATGAGTTTACGATTACCGATGATCTTGAGTGCGCCAAAGACGGCACGGCGAGATTCATCTCAATCGAAACCCCCGTCGCCATCGGCGACCTCAACGGTCTGTGCAACGTGTGGTATCGCACGACGCCGTTGGACTCGACAGACGTCGA
This sequence comes from uncultured Collinsella sp., assembly GCA_902494465.1. Taxonomy (GTDB): domain Bacteria; phylum Actinomycetota; class Coriobacteriia; order Coriobacteriales; family Coriobacteriaceae; genus Collinsella. The sequence goes on along the minus strand of CABUTH010000038.1, from coordinate 679 downwards.
TGAACCGGCGAACGCGACACTTGACGATGGACACGAAAATCCTTGGCTTGAGTCCGACGAAGTAAGGGAAAGTCTGGGTGAGGATTGCCGCCTCGTCGATTACGACGGTTGGCACCTCTGGAAGGCGGATATCTCGACCACGGAATCCACCACACTCGAGGCGAAAGAACTCGACCTTGCATCCAATACCGTCGTAACGGGCATTCGAATTGAATACGGTGCGGTAGCCGCCGACTTTACGACTCGAAGCGATGCGGATTCTTGGAACCGCGATGATCTCAAAGATGAGCACGACGATCTTGACGATGCCAAAGCAATCCTTGGCACAGACGCTCGGGGCGCAATCGTGCACATGCAGGCGACGTCGGCTTATACGCCCCAAACCGCACTCACCAACAGCGCACGCGTCGATCTTTGCCGCAACGGCGGCGGCGATAAACTTGAGTCACATGACGAGGACCGTGTCATTCAACGCTGTACCCTACTGCAGGACCTACCGGCAACAGGATCAGTTCCCATCGCCGCTTGCATCACCGCGCTCCTGACCTCGGGTGCCGCAGCCCTATGGTTCGCTCGCCTTAGGTCGACCCCAAAGAAGCGCTAGCGCGATGAAAAAGCGGGCGAGCCAGTCCCCAGGGAAGCCCGCAATAAATAAAGTAAATAGCCGAATAAACACTGC
>CABUTH010000037.1 GCA_902494465.1 uncultured Collinsella sp. | reverse complement strand
GGTTCTTACTTTGCTGGGGAGACCGGCACCGTAATCTGCGTCACGTAGGTTGTGGGGTCGTCGCTGATGATGTCGTCGATGAGGGCGATTTCGCGCGAGGGGCCGGCGGGCGTCAGGTTGTGTTCGCGCATATAGCTGAGCAGCCGCTCGTAGCGCGGGGCTGCTTGTCCGTGCGTGCCGCGGAAGCTTATGGTTAGGCAGCGCGCGGCGGGCCGTGTCTCGACGTCGCCCAAGTACTCATCGGTGTCATCGAGCAGCAGAAAGACCTCGTCGTAGCCGTCAAAGTCGCCGGCGGCCAGGCGTTCGGGCGCGATACCCACACCCAGATTGCCCAGATAGGCAAAGGTTTCGTGCTGCCCCTGCTGAAGCTGGCGGATATGCCATCCCAGCGAATAGGCGTCGGTGGGATTGACGCGCTCGTGCAGCGCGGCGCAGCGAAGTTCGGGTTCCTCGATTTCGCTAATGGTGTCGAGATCAGCATTCAAAGCGCCATGAAGCAAGGCAAGTCGCTGGTCAATCTTGCGCGACATGCGCTCCAACTCACGCCGCCTGTGCTCAATTAACTCCTGTTGCTTGGTCAGTTGCCGTTGCATCAAATCCATATCGCGCGTAGTGACAAACTCGCGAATCTGGGCCAGCGGCAAGTCGAGAACGCGCAGGTTGCCGATGGTGTTGAGGGTGGAGAGCTGCCGCGATCCGTAGTAGCGGTATCCACTCGCCGGATCGACATATGCCGGCTCTAACAGCCCCATCTGCTCGTAATGACGCAGTGTGCCCACGCTCAAATTGAGCAGGCGCGCCACCTCGCCAATGCGGAGCAGGCCCTCGGTGTGTTCGCTTGGCATGTCGGTCACAGGATCGCTCCTTTCGTTAAAAACAGGGGAGGGGTGCCAGGCTCGCGTCGCCCCGCTACGCCACCAGCTTGTCAAAAGTTCCGCGGCGGTTGAGCACGGTAAACGCGACAACGCAAATGACCGCCGACAGAATCGATCCGCACGGCGAGGCGATACCCATGGGGAACAGTGTGTCGGAATAGGCGCTCGACAGCAGCCACGCACCGGGCACGCGAATGAGCGCCACGGCCAGCACGTTGTGTGCAAAGCCGATGTAGCTCTTGCCATACGCAGCGAAAAAGCCGCTAAAGCAAATGTGGATGCCGGCAAAAATCGCGTCGAAAATATAGCTGCGCATATAGCCGGTACCGGCCGCGACCACTGCAGCGTCCTTGGCAAAAAAGCCGATAAACGCCGGCGCCACCAGCCACATCAGCGCCGTGATCAGGCAGCCGTACACCACCGAGATGGTCATGGCATCCTTGAGCACCTGACGCGCGCGGTCGCCCTTGCCTGCGCCGGCGTTTTGCGCCGTGAGCGCGCTGACGGTGGCACCCATGGAACTCGGCACAATGAACAAAAAGCTGATCATCTTCTCGACCAGGCCCACGGCGGCGGCGTCGACCAGGCCGCGGTGGTTGGCGATGACGGTGATAAACATAAACGCCACCTGGATGCAGCCGTCCTGCACGGCTACGGGCACGCCGATCTTAAGGATGCTGCCGAGCACCTCGGGCTGGGGGCGCAGGTCGCTGCGCTTAACGTGGATGTTCGTGCGGCGGCTCTTGAGCCACACGAGCGCGAGGGCCACGCTCGCCGTCTGCGCGATGACCGTGCCGAGAGCCGCGCCCACGGGGCCGAGCCCCATGTGGCCGATAAACAGAAAATCAAGCGCGATATTAATGATGCACGCCACGCCGATCACGTACATGGGCGAGCGCGAATCGCCCAGCCCGCGAAAGATGGCCGAAAGAATGTTGTACGCGGCGATAAACGGAATGCCGACAAAGCAGATGCGCAGGTAGGCGGCGGTGCCTTCGACTGCCTCGGCCGGCGTGCCAATGAGCGTCACGATTTGCGGGCACAGCGCAAGCAAGATGGCGGCCAGCACCACTGAGACACCCATAAAGAGCGTGATGGTGTTGCCGATGGCGGTCTCGGCACGATCGAAACGACGCGAGCCCACGGCGTGGCCGACGATGACCGTCGTTCCCATGGCCAGGCCCACGAGCGTCACGGTAATGATATAGAGCGTCTGCGCGCCGTTGCCCACGGCGGTGATGCCGGCGGCGCCGCTAAACTGCCCCATCATGTACAGGTCGGCCATGCCGTAGAGCATCTGCAAAAAGTAAGAGAGCATATAAGGCAGGGCAAAGACCGCGATGGTCTTAAGGACATTGCCGCGTGTGAGGTCGTGTTCCATGGGCGGGGCGCTTTCTGGCTTGGGTCGTTTACGTACCAGTGTAGTGAAAACCCTACAACGATTGTAGAGTCAAGGTTCATGTTGGCGGCGGGGCAAAAAAGTCACGCTCGCGTTCATTTCCAATTGACTACGGGCGCGTGCCCTGTGAGCATGGCGTCTGCACTAGCCTTGCAGAAATCGATTTCGGAACACTTGACACTGCCACACAGCGCGCCATAATACGTGGGTTTGCGAACAACGTTTGATGGGGGATGAACCTGCGTGCGCAATCTCAAGATTCTGTTTTCCTATCTGGGGGCATACCGCCGCGATGCCATACTCGGCGTGTTCTTTGTGACGGCCGAGACGGCGCTCGAGCTGTTTATCCCGGTCATCATGGCAAATATCATCGACGTGGGCGTGCCCGCGGGCGACATCAACTACATGCTGTTGCAGGGCACGTATATGTTGGTATGCGCCGCATGTTCGCTGGTACTTGGCTTGGGCTATGCACGAACGTCTGCTCGCGTCGCCTCGGGGCTGGGCGCTAACCTGCGCGAGGCCGAGTATCGCAAGATCCAGACGCTCGCTTTTGGCAATCTGGACAACTACGACGCCAGCTCGCTTGTCACCCGCATGACCACCGACATCACCGTGATTCAAAACGCCGTAGGTAACGGCTTCCGCCCCATGGTGCGCGGGCCGGTAAATCTGGTCATGGGCCTCGTCTACGCTTTTGCGCTCTCGCGCGAGCTCGCGGCGGTCTTTGCCGTCATTCTGCCGATGCTCGCCATCGTGCTTGGTATCATTACCGTGCGCGTGAGCCCGCTCTACCGCCAACTCCAGACCTCGATGGACCACCTCAACGGCGTGGTGCAAGAGGACCTTACCGCCGTGCGCGCCGTGAGGGCTTACGTGCGCGCCGAGCACGAATGCGACAAGTTCGACACCGTCAATACCGAGCTCTCCGGCACGGCGACCAAGACCTTCGGCACCGCCGTGCTCAATCTGCCGGTGTTCCAACTCTCGATGTACGTGGCTGCGCTCTCGATCCTGTGGATTGGCGGTCGCATGATCATCGAAGGTCGCTTGGGCGTGGGCTCGCTCACGGGCTTTATGAGCTACGTGCTGCTGATCATGAACTCGCTCATGATGATTTCCAACGTGTTTTTGCTGCTCACGCGCGCTCTTACGAGTGTGGGCCGTATCGCGGAGGTGCTCGATGAGGAGCCCTTTATCGCCAACCCTGCGGGAGATCTCGCGATTGCGGCACCAGCGGACGGCAGTATCGAGTTTCGCGACGTGTCGTTTAAATACCGCGCGGATGCAGCCGAGGATGTGCTCGAGCATATCGACCTTCGCATCGAGAGCGGCTCGACGGTGGGCATCCTCGGCGGCACGGGCTCGGGCAAGAGCTCGCTTGTGCAGCAGATCGCGCGCCTGTACGACGCCACCGAAGGCGCCGTGCTTGTGGGCGGACACGACGTGCGCGACTACGACCTCGCGACCCTACGCGATGCCGTGGGCATTGTGTTGCAAAAGAATGTGCTGTTCACGGGCACCGTGCGCGAGAACCTGCAGTGGGGCAATCCGCAGGCGTCGGACGATGAGCTCCTCGCGGCTTGCCGCGCGGCGTGCGTGGACGAGTTCCTGGATCGCATCGGCGGGCTGGACGGCGAGTTGGGTCAAGGCGGCGCCGGTGTTTCGGGTGGCCAGAAGCAACGCCTGTGCATCGCGCGCACGCTGCTCAAGCATCCGCGCGTGCTCATTTTTGATGACTCCACCAGCGCGGTCGATATGGCGACCGACGCCAAGATCCGCGAGCATATCGCTCGGATTCCCAATACGACGGTGATTGTCATCGCCCAGCGCATCGCGAGCGTCATGGATGCCGATCGCATTGTGGTGTTGGACGACGGTCGTGTCCACGGCGTGGGCACGCACGAGGAACTGCTGGCGGGCGACAACATCTACCAGGAGATTTACGCCTCGCAGATGGAGTTTGCGGGGAACGCGGACGCCGCCGGAGGCAGCGACGATGGCTGCGCGAACGATCCGTTTTTCTCCGTCCCCGGCGGATCACCCCTGGAAGGGGGTGAGCGTCATGCCTAAGACCGCAGCCCAAGCACGCCCGGCCGACCTCAAGCGCACGGTGCGCCGCTTGCTCTCCTACATGGGGCATGCCAAGTTCTCGTTGCTCGCGGTGGGCGTGCTCGCCTCCGTCGCCGCCATCGCGAGCCTCGCCGGCACCTACATGGTGCGCCCCATCGTTAACGGTTTGGCCACGGGCGGGGAGGAACTGCTCGCTAGGCAGGTCATCCTGACGGCGATCATCTACGCCGCGGGTGTGCTCTCGGCCCTGGGCTACTCGCAGATCATGGTGCGCGCGGCCCAACGCGTGGTGTCCGATATTCGCCGCGACCTGTTCGCGCACATCCAGACGCTGCCGCTCAGCTATTTTGACAGCACGCGCTCGGGCGACATCATGAGCTTTTTCACCAACGACGTCGACACCGTCTCCGAGGCGCTCAACAACAGCTTTGCCAACGTGATTCAGGCCGCCATTCAGGTTGTGGGCACCACGGCCATGCTCATCATCCTTAACTGGCAGCTTACGATTATCACGCTCGTGTGCGATGCGGCCATTGTGCTGTATGCGCGCTACTCGGGCGCGCGCTCTAAGCGCTTCTTTGCCGCCCAGCAGGCATCGCTTGGCGACCTGGACGGATATATCGAAGAGATGGTTTCGGGCCAAAAGGTCATCAAGGTCTTTAACCACGAGGCAGCGAATGTCGCCGGCTTCACCTGCCGCAACGATGAGCTTCGCCGCACCGGCACCGCCGCCGTGAGCTATGCCAACTCCATGGTGCCCATGACCGTGGTGATCGGCTATGTCAACTACGCCATCGTTGCGGTGGCGGGCGGCATGCTCTGCATCAAGGGGCTCGCCGACGTGGGCGCGCTCGCGAGCTATCTGGTCTTTGTACGCCAGGCGGCCATGCCCATCAACCAGTTTACGCAGCTCGGCAACTTCTTGCTCAACGCGTTGGCCGGTGCCGAGCGCCTGTTTGCCGCCATGGACCTTAAGCCCGAGGTGGACGAGGGCTGCGTGGAGCTGGTGCAGACGGGCGACGCCGCGTGGGCATGGAAGATTCCCGAGGGTCAGGGCGTGGGCACGTACGGGCACCTGCATGATGTGGCTGCCGTTGATGAGTCGGGCCGCGCGGTGGCTGCCGACGGCACCGAGCTCATGTGCGGCTTGGTCCCGCTTGCCGGCGACGTGCGCTTCCATGCCGTGGACTTTTCCTACGTGCCGGGCACCCGTGTGCTCACGGACCTCAACCTGTTTGCCAAGCCGGGGCAAAAGATCGCGTTTGTGGGCTCGACGGGTGCCGGAAAGACGACCATCACCAACCTCATCAACCGTTTCTACGAGGTCGATGACGGCGAGATCACGTACGACGGCATCGACGTCAAGCACATTGCCAAGGCCAGCCTGCGCGGGTCGCTCGGCATTGTGCTGCAGGACACGCACCTGTTTAGCGGCACCATTGCGCAGAACATCCGCTTTGGCAAGCTCGATGCGACCGACGAGGAGGTGCGTGCCGCTGCCGAGGCCGCCTGCGCCGACTCGTTTATCCGCCGCCTGCCTAGAGGCTACGACACGCCGGTCACGGCCGACGGCGCCAACCTGTCACAGGGCCAGCGCCAGCTGCTCGCCATCGCGCGCGTGGCCGTGGCCGATCCGCCGGTGCTCATCCTGGACGAGGCCACTTCGAGCATCGACACGCGTACCGAAAAGCTTATCGAGCGCGGTATGGACCGCATCATGCGTGGCCGCACCACGTTTATGATTGCGCACCGCCTGTCTACCGTCCGCGACGCCGACGCCATCATGGTCCTCGAACACGGCCGCATCATCGAGCGCGGCACGCACGAAGAGTTGCTCGCCCAGAACGGCGAGTACTGGCAACTGGCGCATGGCTTAAAAGAGTTGGATTAACCCGTTCGAGCACGATGCTTTGACCTTTCCGTGCCTCTCGCCTCGCCTCAAACCATCACAACATTCGACGTTTTTTGCCAAAATCGGGAAAAGCATCGAATGTTGTGATGGTTTTTCTACCACTCAATCGGGTGGAATCGCTTTCTTGCGCACGAAGGTGTGCGGACCCGTGGGCAGGGGAATAAGGTTGGTTATCCGACTCCATTGGAGGGCTCATGGACCTGCCGATCGTCCTGTCCCATAAGACTGCCTGGCTGTACCACAACGTGGCGCGCCCGTCCGAGCCGCTCTCGCGAGCAAGCAGCCTATACGATGAGGACTCGCTTGCTGATGAGGCGGAGCCGACCGCGAGCCTGCCCAAATTGGGGCTCGATGCCAAGGGGCTGAGGGCTTCAACGGCAGTTGGGATCGTTATCGACTATCTGGTTTCGCTTGGTATTCCACGAGAAGAGCTCGATCATATCGACACGCTCGTCAACTTCGATTTTGAGCGCTCGACGCCGGCTGGATTTAGGTGCCACGTGTTTGGGGCGCCGGTACCTCCAGGCCATCTTATCGAGGTGGCAGAGGGCCTTCTGGTGGTTGATGAGGCCATGTGCTTTGTCCAAGCGGGTTCGTGGATGAGCGAACCCGAGCAGCTGGAATATGGCTACGAAATCTGTGCCCGATACCATTTGAATCATCTGTCGACAGGCGATTATATCGAGATGGGGCAGAGGTATACCGTTGCCGACTTGATTGCCTATTGCAATGAGAACCGATCTCGTCAGGGGGCCATACGCGCGGTCGCCGTGCTCAAGCGCGTGCACGATGGCGCGCGGTCGCCTATGGAGACGGCCACCGCAATCATGGTCGTAGCAAAACGTTCCCAGGGAGGGCTGGGATACGCCAAGATCGAGCTCAACCATCGGGTCGATGTTCCCAACGAGTTCAAGTATCTCGCAAAGGCCGGGTATTTCGAGATCGACGTATATGCTCCTGCGAGCGGTACGGGGATTGAATACAACGGCTCGGACCATCTTGATAAACAGCGCAGCGCGTCGGATGCGGAGCGTATGACTGTGCTGAGCGCGCTGGGCTTTAGGATAATCGTCCTCACCGGGACTCAGTTTGCCCATCAGCTGCAATTGCACCGGGCGATGAACGCCATCGCGCTCGCTATGGGCCTTACGTGCGACCGAAGCGAAGCGTTCCAAAAGCGTCAGAACGACCTGCGAGAATTCGTGATTCGGCACTGGGACGGCGGCCTTTAGGGGCGCTTTGGTCCTTCTACGGGGTGCCGTGGGCAGGCAAACCATCACAACATTCGACGTTTTTCGCCAAAATCGAGAAAAGCATCGAATGTTGTGATGGTTTGCGTGCTGAGGATGGGCTTGGAAAGTCCGTTTTGCTCGAAGCGACCTGTCCTGTCGTACGGGTGTCGGCATGATTCTCTCGTGGGGTATTATGTTTTCCGAAGAATAAAACGCCGCGTGAGGGGAGGGCTGCGTGGACGGGCACGTGCAACATGACGGCTTTGGCCGCGATATCAACTACCTGCGCATTGCCGTTACCGACAAATGCAATTTCCGCTGCATTTACTGTATGCCGGCCGACGGCGTGGCGCCCCGTGCACACGACGAGCTGCTCAGTGCCGAGGAAATCGCCCGCTTTGTGCGCTTGGTGGCAGGGGAGGGCATTCGCCGCGTACGCCTGACGGGCGGCGAGCCGCTGGTCAGCCGCCGTATCATTCCGCTTATTCGTGATATCCGCGCGATCCCGCAGATCGAGGACATCTCGCTTACCACCAATGGCGCCCTGCTGCCCAAGTTGGCGCCGCAGCTCAAAGACGCGGGGCTTAACCGCGTCAACATCTCGCTCGACACACTCGACCCTACGCTCTTTGGAAAGGTCACGCGCCTGGGCCGACTCGAGCAGACCATGGCTGGTATCGACGCGGCGCTGGCTTGGGGCTTTGAGCCGGTTAAGGTCAACTGCGTTGTCGTGCGCCGGCTCAACCAAGATGTGGCGGCCCTCGCGCGGCTCACGCTCGACCGCCCCATCCACCTGCGCTTTATCGAATACATGCCCATTGGCGACGAACACACGAGCTCGCATTGTGCCGTAGACCCTCACGCGCCCACGCTCAATCCCGAGCTGTGGGACGCGAGCGATACCGTTCCGAGCGATGAGCTGCGGGCGCGCATCAATGCCAGGGCCGCGGCGGCGGGACTGGGCGAGCTCGAACCGCTCGACATCAACGACGCTCCTGCCGGCGCGGGTCCTGCGCGCTATTGGCACTTTCCGGGTGCGGCGGGAACGGTCGGCTTCATTAGCGCCATGTCCAACCATTTTTGTGCGAATTGCAACCGTCTGCGTCTGACGGCCGATGGCAACGTGCGTCCGTGCCTGTTCAGCGATGCCGAGTATTCGGTGCGCGACGCCCTGCGCCGTGGTGATGATATGCAGGTACTTTCGATTTGGCGCGATGCCGTGGCTCACAAACCGCAGGAACACGCGATAATTGAGGGCACGCAACGATTTATGTCCCAAATCGGAGGATGATCATATGGCCAAGAGCAGGTACGCCGATGCCACCAAGGCCGCTCGCAGGGCCGCGATGTCTACCCACAAAGTCACGGCTGCGGCGAATGCTGGCAACGCCGACGCGTCCGCGCAGCCGACTTCCAGCGCTGCAGCCGAGCCCGCCCGCGACGCCCGTCGCGACGAGCTGACGCATGTGGACGCCAAGGGCGAGGTACGCATGGTCGACGTGTCCGACAAGGCCGAGACCCATCGCATTGCCATCGCCGAGGGCACCATCCTCATGCATCCCGAGACGCAGGCCATGGTGCTGCAGGACCGCGCCAAAAAGGGCGACGTGCTTGCCTGCGCGCGCGTGGCGGGCATCATGGCCATCAAACGCACGAGCGACATCATCCCTATGTGCCATCCGCTGCTCATTACCAAGAGCAAGTGCGATATCGAGCCCATCGCCCCGGCGGGGACGCCGGCCGAGGACGTGCCCGAGGGCTGGGCGCCGGCGCGCGCAGACGGGCAGGTTGGCTTTCACGTGCTGGTTACGGCCGGCGTAACGGGCAAGACGGGTATCGAGATGGAGGCGTTGACCGGCGCGAGTGCCGCGTGCCTTACGATCTATGACATGTGCAAGGCCGTCGATCGCGGCATGGAGATCGTCGACGTGCGCCTGCTGCACAAGGAGGGCGGCCGCTCGGGCGTGTGGGATCGTGCAGAGCGTCAGGCCGCTGCCGTTGAGGCCGTGGCCGCTGACGGTGCCGCGCCCGCGAGCGCACCCGTCGCCGTCGCGCCCGCAGCTCCGACACCGGCCGTCCCCGCGATCGCGTTTATCGGCTACCAAAACTCGGGCAAGACCACGCTTGTCGAGAAGCTTATTGCCGAGCTCACCCGCCGCGGCCTGCGCGTGGGTTCGCTCAAGCATCATGGGCATCACGGCTTTGATATCGATGTGCCCGCTAAGGATACGTGGCGCCATCACCAGGCCGGATCCAAGCACGTGGGCCTCATCTGCGCCACGCGCTGGGCGGAGTACGCCGATACGCGCGAGGAGGACGAGATGCCTGCGCGCGAGCTGCTGTCGCGTTACAACGATGTCGACGTGGTGATCATCGAGGGCTACAAGACCGAGGGCTTCGACAACATCGTCGTCGCGCGCTCCGGTGTCGACCGTTTGCGCGGCAAGAGTTCGCTCGACCTGGTCGACGGTCACACGCTGGCCCTTGCCTGCAACGAGGCCCTGGCACGCCAGGCCTTCGACGCCGGCTTTGCGACCCGAGCCATCAACATCAACGACGCCCGAGCCATCTGCGACCTCATCCAAGATTATCTGGCCTAAAACCTGCCAAAAAGGGACAGGTTTGTTTTGGCAGGTTTTATCTGGGCAAACGTCACTTCCACCACAAAGGGGCCAGACACCTTTGTGGTGGTTTTTGCCAAAGAGGCTTTGACTTAAACCTACCTCAAGGTGCAATAATCGCTGACAAACGATTGCGATTACGGAGGTCTCATGCCAAAACTGTACTTTATGCGTCACGGCCAAACGCTCTTTAACCTGCTTCGCCGCAAGCAGGGTTGGTGCGATTCGCCGCTTACCGAGCTGGGAATCGAGCAGGCTAAAACTGTCGGTGCGACCCTGCGAGGGCGTGGCCTCGCGTTCGACCATGCGTACAGTTCGACGTCCGAGCGTGCGTGCGACACGCTTGAGCTTGCGTTTCCCGGTCAGCCTTACGAGCGCGTCAAGGGCCTTAAGGAGTGGAACTTTGGCAAGTTTGAGGGTGCGAGCGAGGATTTGAATCCGCGCCTGCCGTACGGCGATTTTTACAAGCAGTATGACGGCGAGGGCGAAGACGAGTTTCGCGAACGCATGATGGCGACCATCACCGAGTTCATGCAGCGCCCTGGGCATGAGAGCGTGTTATGCGTGAGCCATGGCGCCGCGGCGGCTCAGGTCATGCGCGGCGTGGGCGTGGAGCCGCTCAAGATGAAGAACCGCATCGGCAACTGCTGCGTGCTCGAGCTTGACTTTAATCCCGCCACCAGCACATTCGCTCTCGCAGATCTGTACAACCCCTACGGTACCCCGCGCGAGTAATATCGGGGCATCAGCCAAAACCACCACAAAGGGGCCAGGCGCCTTTGTGGTGGTTTTGCCGTTCGCGGGCGATTTCCTACCGTTCAGCGGACTTTCGCGCCAATGGGGCTTACGCTGCATGCAAGTTTCATCCTACAATCGCGCACGTGCTCACAAGTCTGTTACTCCTCGGGAGGCATCACTTGCGCATAATAGAAGACGAGGAATAACACCCCGTCGTCTAGCGCCGATGTCCGAGGAGTTTTTTCATGCTCATTTTAAAGAAGATCAACAATAACGTTGCTCTTGCCGCCAGCGATGACGGCCGAGAGGTTGTTGTCTTTGGCAAGGGCATCGGTTTCCACGAGATGCCCTACGAGCTTGCCGATGAGTCTCTCATCCAGCGCAAATTCTATAACCTTCCCGAGAGCCTGCAGGATATGGTGGGCACCCTTCCCGACGACGTCCTGCTCGCCGCGAGCGACATTGCCTGCTTCGCGTCACAGCAGCTTGGTTGCAAGCTATCCGGTGGCCTGCCCTTTATCCTGGCAGATCACCTGCAGTTTGCCGTCCAGCGCGATGACGACCAACTCAGCGCTCCCAACCCGCTCGAGCACGAGGTGGCCTTCATCTACCCGCGTGAGCTCCAGATCGGCCAGGCCGCGCTCGCCATCGTGCAAAAGCACACCGGCGCCAAGCTGGGTCAGAACGAGGCCACGAGCATCGCGCTCCACATCGTTAACGCCGAGGTCGACGGCATGGGCCGCGCCAAGGACATGGACTTCATCATGAAGAGCACCCGCGTGCTCGACGAGGTGACCCATTCCGTGGAAAAGCAGCTTGGCTGCTCGCTCGACACGGCGTCGTATTGCTACATTCGCTTTCTTGCGCACCTGCGCTTTTTGGTCCGCCGCCTCTGCAAGGGTAAGTGCACGCAGACCGAGAACTCCTCGCTGTTCATGCAGGCCGCCCGCGATTTTCCCGAGGCCTACCAGTGCGCATATGCCATCAACCGCGTGTTCGAGAAAGAGTTTAAGCAGAGCTGCTCGAACGAGGAGCTTTTGTATCTGATGATGCATATCAACCGTCTGCGATCGGCTTCGCAGACCGAGTGAGTAAGGCCGCCAGCCTGGCGGCAATCGCAACAATTCTTTTTGGTTTCTAGCTGCGGGCAAGGTACCGGCTCGCGGTAGGGGATATTTTTGTCGAAATTTGGAAAAGAGAGGACAGATCATGGCAGGTAAATACGACGATCTTGCTGCCCAGATCGTAGAGCTAGTTGGCGGCAAGTCCAACGTCAAATGCGTCGCACACTGCATTACCCGTGTTCGTTTTAAGCTCAAGGACGAGTCGAAGGCCAATGACGAGGCAATCTCCGAGCTGCCCAACGTCATCAAGGTCATGCACGCCAACGGCCAGTACCAGGTTGTTGTGGGCAACATCGTCGAGGACGTCTACGACGCCGTTCTCAGGGCCGGCGGTTTTAGCGACGGCGGCGCCGTCGACGCCGATGACGACGATGCCGCTCCCAAGGGCGTTACCGATGTGATCATCGACCTCATCTCGGGCATCTTCGCCCCCATGCTCGGCACCTTCGCCGCTGCCGGTATCATGAAGGGCCTGCTGGCGCTCGCTACCTTCCTGGTCCCGAGCTTTGCCAACGACGGCGCCTACACGCTGCTCTACACCGTCGCTGACGGCATGTTCTACTTCCTGCCCGTGGTGCTTGGCTTTACCGCGGCCAAGAAGTTCAAGATGAGCGAGTTCAACGGCATGGCCATCGCCTTTGCCTTGGTGTATCCCACCATGGTTGCCCTGACCTCGGGCGAGGTTGTCGGCTCCGTCGAGCTCGGCTTTGCCGGCACCTTCTCTTGGTACACCACGTTCCTGGGCCTGCCGCTCATCATGCCTGCCTCGGGTTACACCAGCTCTGTTATCCCCATCCTTCTCATGATCTGGTTCGGCTCCACCCTTGAGCACTGGGTTAAGAAGTGGATGCCCGCTTCTATGAAGATGTTCTTCACCCCGCTGATCGTCGTCACCGTTACCGTCACCCTTGGCTATCTGGTCATTGGCCCCATCGCCACGCTCATCACCAACCTGCTTGGTGAGTTCTTCGCGCTGCTGTTTGGCCTGCCCATGATCGGCTCCCTCCTGGGCTGCACCCTCGTCGGTGCCTTCTGGATGTGCCTGGTCATCTTTGGCTTCCACTGGTCGCTCGTGCCCATCGCGCTGGTCAACCTGTCCACTCTGGGCCACGACTACATCCTGGGCTCCGTTATCGCCCACTCCTTCTCGCTGGGCGCCGTGCTCTTTGCCATGTATCTCAAGAACAAGGACGAGAAGTTCCGCGGTATCGCGCTGCCGGCCATGATCTCCGCCTTCTTCTTTGGTGTCACCGAGCCCGCTATCTACGGTGTCGCCCTGCCCGATAAGAAGGCCTTCATCAACGCCAGCATCGGTTCTGCCGTGGGCGGCCTCATCATCGGTATCTCCGGCGCCGTGGTGTACATGTCCGGTGGTCTGGGCGTCTTCAACTGGCTGTCCTTCATCGATCCCTCCGGTGTTAACGGCATCAACCACATGATCTGGGCCATCGTTGCCTCGCTCGTGGGTGCCGCCGTGGGCTTCGCAATCGAGTTTGTCACCTACAAGCCCGAGGCTGCAAAGTAACCCAAACGAAAAAGACTCGGTACCAAGTCGGCGGGGACAAGCGCCCCGCCGGCTTTTTCCAAATGGGCGAGACTGTCCGCACGTGCGCCCGTTTGGGCAACTGCCCAAACTAAAACTATGCCGGTTTACTACGATGAATCTTCGGGGGCCGACCACACCGTGATTTTTCGGAAATCGGCAAGCCATCTACCTGCGGTTTTAGTT
>CABUTH010000036.1 GCA_902494465.1 uncultured Collinsella sp. | reverse complement strand
GCACTGCCTGCGCTGGTTTGCCTGATCCTGTTCGCCGTTCTGACCCTGATTCCGCAGCTCTATATGTCGCGCAACCAGACCGGCCAGCAGGCTCAGAGCATGCGTATGATGGCCGTTGTCATGACGGTCATGATGCTTTGGATGGGCTGGAGCCTTCCCGTTGGTGTTCTGCTGTACTACGACGTCTCGTCTGCTTGGCAGGTTATCCAGCAGATTTTTGTGACGCAGAAGGTCATCGACAAGGCGAAGGCCGATGAGGAGGAGCGTCTTAAGAACGCTCCGCTGCAGGTTGAGGTCACTCGTCGAGAGAAGAAGCCGCGCCCGCACAAGAAGAAGTAGTGGGATATCAATCTTATTTAGGTACCTAACTTTTGGAGTACGTTATGTCTGAAGAGATCATCGAGGATATGCTTGAGGAGGTTGCCCCGCAGGTCGCGGGCGATTATCCCGAGATTGCACAGCGCTACAAGGCTGGTGAAGAGCTGACCGATGAGGAGCTCGACACCATTGCCGATGTTGCTATTTCCATCCTGCGTTCCATCCTTTCGCACTTCGATGCCGCCAACTCTCCTATCGATGAGTATGAGGGCGACGAAGGTGAGCTGATTTTGGATGTAACGGCTCCCGACCTTGCTGTTCTCATTGGCCGTCATGGTCGCACCCTTGATGCCCTTCAGGTTATGTTCTCTTTGCTGGTGAGCCGCAAACTTGGCTTTAGGTATCCGGTTGTAGTGGACGTCGAGGGATACAAGAGCCGCCGTCAGGACAAGGTTGCCTCCATGGCTCAGTCTGCTGCCGAGCGTGCCATTCGCACTCATAAGAGTGTTTCGCTTCCGCCCATGAATGCCTACGAGCGTCGACTGGTTCACATTGCACTTCGTGGCAATGATGCCGTCGATACTCATTCTGAGGGTTCTGACCCTGATCGCCATGTGGTGATTGTTGCTCGATAATCTACTCGAGTTTATGCTAAGGGGACGTGGTTTCCACGTCCCCTTTTTTTGTCAAAAGTTCTCGATACGCTGATTTTTGTCAGAAAGGAGCTTTCGTTGTTAGTACTTACTGATCAGCAAGCTGACGAGATGTTGAGTCGTCTAGCTTTCTATTGCAAAGAGTATTCCTTGAGCGTAACTGATGTTGAGCTGAGGAAATGTATTCAGCATTTGGATTTGGTTCTAGAAACAAATAAGACAACCAATCTCACCCGTATTCTTAACGTAGAAGATGCTGCAGTACTTCATATCCTCGACTCACTTGTTTTGCTCCCCTATATCAACAAGGCTCCTGAGGGAGCTTTGCTCGATATGGGAACAGGTGCGGGCTTCCCTGGTATTCCATTAACCATAACCACGCATCGTAAAGCTACTTATATTGACTCTGTTGGCAAGAAGGTTGATGCGGTAAATACCTTTGTCCATGCTCTTGGATTGAAACATGCCCATGCGGTTCATGATCGTCTTGAAGAATATGCTCGGAGCCATATGAAGCAGTTCTCTGTTGTAACCGCCCGCGCACTGGCCCCTCTACCGATTCTTGTTGAGTATGCGGCTCCGTATCTGAAGGATGGAGGTCTATTTGTTATAACCAAGGGCAATCCTTCGGATGAGGAGCTTGCTTCCGGCATGTCAGCAGCTAAGATTTGCGGCTTCACTTTGCTTCTGAATGACGCAATTGATTTGCCTGAAGGCTTGGGTCACAGGGAGTTCATTGTTCTTAAGAAGAGTCATCCAGCATCTGTCTCATTGCCTCGTGCAAATGGCGTGGCAAAGAAGAATCCGCTTGCCTAGATGTTTCACGTGAAACATAATGGATACTAACAACTTGCAGTGTTTCACGTGAAACATGGCGGTTGATATCGATTCGGAATGTTTCACGTGAAACATCCTCCGTTTGACAGCTTTAATACACACCAGGAGGGACCGTGGGATTTCGCGACGTTAAGCGTTCTAAGAGCGCAAAAGACACGCGTATCATTGCAATCATCAATCAAAAAGGCGGCGTCGGTAAGTCAACGACGGCCGTAAACCTTGCAGCAGCACTGGGTGAGCAGGGTCGTAAGACACTGATTGTCGATTTTGATCCGCAGGGAAACAGCACCAGTGGATTCGGAATTGAAAAAGAAGACCTTGATCACTGCATCTATGATGCATTGTTGAATGATGTGCCGGCAGAATCGCTTGTTCTTGATACAAATTGTAAAAAGGTATTCGTTATTCCGGCTACAATTCAACTTGCAGGCGCGGAAATTGAGCTCGTAAGCGCAATTGCTCGTGAAACCCGCCTCAAAGATTTGCTTGAGCCGATTCAGGACGAGTTTGACTTTATTTTCATTGACTGTCCTCCTTCGCTCGGCCTGCTTACTATCAACGCTTTGACCGCAGCAGACAGCGTTTTGATTCCGATCCAGTGCGAATATTACGCACTCGAGGGCGTTACGAAGCTGCTTGAGTCAATGAAGATGGTCAAATCACGGCTGAACAAGGGCTTAGACACCTATGGTGTGCTTATGACCATGTATGACTCGCGTACTTCACTATCGAATCAGGTTGTTGAGGAGGTTCAATCGTACTTTGGTGATAAGGCGTTTAAGACGCTAATCCCCCGTACGGTTAAAATCTCCGAAGCTCCGTCTTTTGGAGAACCGGTAATTACCTATGCACCTCAAAATAAGGGTGCAAAAGCATATATGAACCTTGCAAAAGAGGTGATCAAGCGTGCCTAGTGTAAAGAAACGTGGCGGATTGGGACGTGGACTCAATGCTTTGGTCTCAGAGGCCGAGTATGAGACCGGCGGTTCGGCTGCATCGGATTCAAATGCCGCATCTGAAACAAAACTACCTATTGAGGATATCGTTCCCAACCCTAATCAGCCGCGAATTCACTTTAACGAAACTGAACTTCGCGAGTTGAGCGAGTCAATCCAAGAACATGGCGTTTTGCAGCCGCTTTTGGTTCGCAAACATGGAAACGGCTATGAGATCATCGCTGGTGAGCGTCGTTACCAGGCGTCAAAGCTTGCTGGCCTTGAAGAATTGCCAGTCATCATTAAAGAGGTAAATGATGAAGAGATGCTGGCTCTTGCTCTTATCGAAAACCTTCAGCGTTCTGATCTGAATCCCGTCGAAGAGGCTAAGGGCTATCGCCAACTCATTGATGCCAGCGGGATGACCCAGGAGGCATTGTCCAAGGCAGTAAGCAAGTCACGCTCTGCAATTACAAACTCGCTGCGTCTTCTCGATCTCCCCGAAGTAGTTCAGCAGATGATTTTTGAGGGTAAACTTACTGCTGGTCATGCACGTGCGATTCTTGCAGTTCCCTATGAGGACGCGCGTATTCGACTTGCAGAGAAAGTTGTTACAGAGGGCCTTTCCGTAAGAGCGACAGAAAATCTTGCTCCGTTGTTTTCTGCCGGAGAGACACCTAAGACGCCGAGGCCTGCAACGCCTCAGTCTTTTAAAAAGGCTGCCCGCGTGCTTCGTCAGGTTTTTAATACCAACGTGCGTGTGAAGAGCTCGCGTGGAAAGAATAAGATTGAGATTGAGTTTAAAGACGAGGAAGAGCTCTCTCGTATTCTTGGCGAAATGATTCAGTTTGATCAAGGAGGCCAAGATGAGGAATAAGATTTTAACAGCGATTGCATTGGTGACGACTGTCGCGGCTGGTGCCTTTGCTGGCTATAGGATCGCTACAGACGATGAACTTCGAGGTCGTTTGCTTCGTAGCGCGCAAGATATCGTCGATACTTCCAAAAAGAAAATGGATGTTATGACAGAAGATGTTGCCATGCGTACTGCTCAGGTAACGAAGAATCCCAAGATTAATCAAGGTTGGGTCAGCAACCAATGGGAAAATGTAGGCTATTAGGTACCTAATAATTACTCAGCATATTTTGAGGGGTCCTTGTCTGATTCATGAGACAAGGACCCCTTATTTTGGCCGTAAAAATGGGACAGGTAGCAGCTGATTCAAAATTAAGGTCAATAAATGAAACGACCCCGGTTGCATATTCTGTAACCGGGGTCGTTCGATGTTTCACATGAAACGTTTTGGGATGCGACTCCCCTATGCGTTCTTCTGAACTTTGAAGCGCTGCTTCAGCTGTCCGCAAGCGGCGTCAATATCGTTACCACGGGAGTTACGAATCGTGGTCTCGATGCCACGGGACTCAAGACGACGCTGAAGATCCTCAACCTTATGAATCGGCGACGGCTTGAGCGGGCTACCCTCGATGTCGTTAAGCTGAATGAGGTTAACGTGGCACAGCGTTCCCTCGCAGAAGTCGCAGAGCGCCTGCATTTCGGGATTCGTATCGTTGACGCCTTCGATCATGGCATACTCATAGGTCGGGCGGCGGCCGGTCTTCTCGGTGTAGAGCTGAAGCGCTTCGTGAAGGCGAAGCAGCGTGTACTTCTTAACACCGGGCATGAGCTTATTGCGCGTCGACTGGATGGCGGAATGCAGGGAAACGGCAAGCGTGAACTGCTCGGGGATGTCGGCAAATTTGCGAATGCCTGGAATAACGCCGCTGGTAGAGACGGTGAGGTGACGAGCGCCGATACCGATGCCATCGGGGTCGTTGAGGATTCGCAGCGCCTTGAGAACCTCGTCGTAGTTGGCAAACGGCTCGCCCTGGCCCATGAAGACAACGCTCGTGGCGCGCTCGCCAAAGTCGTTGGATACATGAAGTACCTGGTCGACGATCTCTTGAGCGGTCAGAGAGCGCTTGAGGCCGTTGAGACCGGTAGCGCAAAAGGCACAGCCCATGCCACAGCCTGCCTGGGTGGAAACGCAGACGGAAAGCTTGTTACGACGGGGCATGCCGACGGTCTCGACGGAAACGCCGTCGTGGTACTCGAGCAGATACTTGCGAGAGCCATCTTTGGAAACCTGCTTGGTGAGTTCAGTCGGCGTGTCAAAGGCGAAAGCCTCTTTAAGCTGCTCGCGGAAAGCCTTGGGAAGGTTGGTCATATCGTCAAACGAACAAACGTTCTTCTCAAAGACCCATTCAATGAGCTGCTTCGCGCGGAAGGCGGGCTGGCCAAGTTCGGCCACGAGCTCGCGAATATCGTTTTGGCTCAAGTCGCGAATGTCCTGAGATTTAGTCCTGGGATTCATGGAAGCCTTTCGATTTTGGGGAAACGTAGAGGGTATCGCTACAATATGGTATCAGCTGCAGAAATTATAGAGGAGGAGTCTGCCCATGCCGGGTAAAAGCCTAGAGAACATGCACGTAGCGGTCTTGGCGGGCGGTCATTCCGCTGAGCGCGAGATCTCGCTCAATTCGGGAAAGAACGTTGTGGTGGCACTGAAGGAAGCCGGCTACACCTCGGTGGAGCTGCTCGATACGGCCGCTGATGACTTTATGGTAACCATGGCAACCGGCGGCTTTGACGTGGCGTTTATCGCCATGCACGGTGCCGGCGGCGAGGATGGTGCCATGCAGGGCGCCATGGAGACCCTGGGTATCCCCTACACGGCCTCGGGCGTGCTTGCCAGCGCCTGCGGTGCCGACAAAGAGGTCTCTAAGCTCCTGTACGCCAAGGCGGGCATTCCCATTGCCCCCGGCCTTGCGCTCGAGGTGGGCGATGAAGTCGATATCGATCATATCGTCGAGGTTTGTGGCGAGTGCTGCTTTGTGAAGCCGGCCGTCAACGGTTCCAGCTATGGCATTTCCCTGGTCCATGAGCCCTCCGAGCTGCCCGCGGCAATCGCCAAGGCGTTTGAGTACGGCGACAAAGTGCTGGTCGAGAAGTGCATCGAGGGTACCGAGATCACCGTCGGCGTATACGGCGAAGATGACGTGCGCGCTCTGCCGATTGTCGAGATTCGCAAGCCCGAGGACTGCGAGTTCTACGATCTGGACGTGAAATATGTCGACCCTACGGACATCCATCGCATTCCGGCGCAGATTTCACCCGAGAACTACGCTCGTGCCCAGGAGCTTGCCTGTGCCGCTCACAAGGCGCTCGGTTGCCTGGGCATCTCGCGCAGCGATTTTATCGTGAGCGAGGACGGCCCCGTTATCCTCGAGACCAATACCATTCCCGGCATGACCGATACGTCGCTGTATCCGGATGAGATCCGCCACACCGACGACATGACGTTCCCGCAGGTCTGTGACAGTCTGATCCGTATGGGTCTTCGTCGAGCGGGCATTGCATGCTAATCGAGGACGCGGTTTCGTCAGGAACGCCGCAGTTTGTCATCGACTCCTATGCCACGCTTGCCGAACGCGCCAAAACGCAGTCCTTCGGCCTTATCGAGGAAGATGTGATTGTCCTCGATACCGAGACCACGGGTCTTTCGGTGCAGGACAACGAGCTGATCGAGATCTCGGCGGCCCGTCTTTCGGGCCGCGAGGTTATCGACCGCTTCGATACCTTCGTGCATCCCAAGCAGCTGATTCCTGCCGAGATTACCGAGCTCACGAGCATTACAAATGCCGATGTGGCAGATGCCCCGTCGGCCGTTGAGGCCGTCGCCGCCCTCGCCGATTTTGTCGGTGCTTGCCCGGTGATTGCACATAACGCCACGTTCGACCGCTCGTTTATCGAGTCGGTCAAAGGCGGCGTCAACGTGAGCGATATTTGGATCGATTCGCTGGCGCTGTCGCGCATCGCGCTACCGCGCCTGGCCTCGCACAAGCTGTCTTTTATGGCCGATCTGTTTGGCTGTGACTCGGTATCACACCGTGCCAATGCCGACGTCGACGCCCTGTGTGGCGTATGGCGCGTGTTGCTTGTGGCACTCACCGACTTGCCCCAGGGCCTCATGGCGCGCCTAGCCGACATGCATCCGGACGTGCCTTGGTCCTATCGTCCTATCTTCTCATTCTTGGCAGGGCAGAACCCTGATTCTATCTTCTCTCTCAGCGCCGCTCGTGCTGACGTTCTCAAGGCCGATCGCGACGACGATCGGGTGGACGCCGACGAACTACCGGTCCTCAAGATGCCGAGTCGTGAGGAGATTGAGGCAGACTATGCGCCGGGTGGCCTGGTCAATCGCATGTATCCCACTTACGAGCCGCGTGATGAGCAGATCGCGATGGCGCTCGAGGTCCGCGATGCGCTGGTCACGGGCACTCATCGTGTAATTGAGGCGGGCACAGGCGTCGGCAAATCGATGGCCTATCTGGTGCCTTTTGCCGAGGCAGCACGCCGTAACAACATCACGGTTGGTATTGCGACCAAATCGAACAATCTAGCCGACCAGCTCATGTACCATGAGCTTCCAAAACTTGCCGAGCAACTGGAAGGTGGTCTGTCATTTTGCGCTCTCAAGGGGTATGACCACTATCCGTGCCTGCGCAAACTTGAGCGCATGAGCCGCGGCCAGGTCGAGATTACCACCAAGCGCGATCCGGCGGACACGCTCACGGCGGTCGCGGTCATTATGGCGTACGTTTGCCAATCAGCCGATGGCGACCTCGACTCACTTGGCATTCGGTGGCGCAGCGTCAACCGCCCCGACTTTACGACGGCCTCGCGCGAGTGTGCTCGTCGCCTCTGCCCGTTTTTCCCTGATAAATGCTTGGTCCACGGCGCTCGCCGTCGTGCGGCGCATGCCGATGTGGTGGTCACCAACCATTCCCTGCTGTTCCGCAATGTCGCGGCCGAGGGCAGGATTTTGCCTCCGATTCGTCATTGGGTAATCGACGAGGCTCATTCTATCGAGCGCGAGGCGCGCCGTCAGTGGGCGCGCGTGGTGTCGGCGGACGAATCACGCGTTCTGTTTGAACGCCTGGGTGGCTCGAGCACCGGTGCGCTAAGCCAGGTCTCCCGTGATTTGGCAACCTCTGAGGGCTCTACGCTCTATCTGGGCCTTACTGCCAAGGCGACGTCGACGGTTGCGCGCGCGAGCATGGCAATCGCCGACGTGTTCGATGGCGTTCGCGAGCTCGGCCGCCGTGCCCGTGGGGGTTATGACAATGCCAATCTATGGATTGGCCCCGAGCTGCGCGAATCTGACGACTGGCATGATTTCTTACAGTCGGCCTACACTGCCATCGACGCATTGGAACAAGCTGACAAGAGCGTCGACGCGCTGGTGCAAGCCGTCGCCGCCGACAAGCCCGAGGTTGTTGTCGACCTGGGTGATATTTCGCGCCGCCTGCACGAGCTGGCCGAGAACCTCAAACTCATCATTGATGGCACCGATGAACACTACGTGTATTCGCTGCAGGTCAATCGCAGGCTGCGTGCCGGCGGAGAGTCAATGACCGCAGAGCGCATCGACATTGGCGAGGCCTTGGCAACCGAGTGGCTGCCCGAGGTTCACACGGCTATCTTTGCCTCGGCGACCATGACGGTGTCCAAAAGCTTTGAACACTTTAACCACGCGGTCGGCCTCGATCGCATCGGTGCTTCAACATCCTCATCGTTGCACTTGGACTCGAGCTACGACTTCGATTCGAACATGGCTGTAGTCGTTGCGGGCGATATCCCCGATCCGCGCGATCGTGAGAGCTATCTTACGGCGCTCGAGCGCGTGCTGGTCGACGCCCATCTTGCCATGGGCGGATCGGTGCTCACGCTGTTCACCAATCGGCGCGACATGGAAGACCTGTACGCCCGCGTTGAGCCCAAGATGGCCCGTGCGGGTCTGGAGCTCAACTGCCAGCAGCGCAACTCATCTCCTCGTCGCCTGCGCGACCGGTTTATCAACGAGCCGACCTCGTCGCTTTTTGCGCTTAAGGCCTTCTGGGAGGGATTCGACGCCAGCGGCGAGACGCTGCGCTGCGTCATCATTCCCAAGCTGCCGTTCTCGAGTCCCACGGACCCGCTCTCGTGCGAGCGCAACCTGCGCGAAGACCGCGCTTGGGCGCGCTATTCGCTGCCCGAGGCGGTGCTCGAGGTCAAGCAGGCGGCCGGCCGCCTTATCCGCTCGTCGACCGATTGCGGCGTGCTGATTCTGGCCGACCCGCGCCTGGTGACGAAGGGCTACGGAAAGAAGTTCTTAACGTCGCTGCCCACGAGCTCCTACCAGCGCATCGAATCGGCGCAGATCGGGCACTATCTGCAACTGTGGCGCGCACGCCACGAGCGGCGGCGCTAAAGCGGACAGACGAGGGTTTTTGCCATATCGCACAGACGCTTTGACAGGGCGGGGTCATCCAAGATGCGGATGGCTCCGCCCGCTGCGATTATCTGGCTCAGTAGCCAACGCTCGGAGCCGTAATGCACGGTTACCGTTGCCGTGTCTGTCCCGCTGCGCTCGATTAGGGTGATGCCGGCCCAGTCCAGATGCTCCGCCATATCGAATGGCATCAGGAGCTTTGCGCTATGCTGCGTCCGGGCAAGGGAATCGTGGAGGGATGCGACGTCCGGTGCGTGAGACACGGCGGAGTCTTCCGTCAAGGCGAGTCCCTCGATTTTATCCATGCGATAGGTGCGCTGCTCATCGACTGCGATGTCCCAGGCAATCAAGTATGTTTGGTCGCCGTTTGCCGTAATGCGCAAGGGGTCGACCAGACGCTCGCGTGGCCGTGCATCGTCCATCGAGCGATACGAGATGCGGCAGCGAACGCCGTCCTGAATGGCGCAGCTCAGCTGCTGCCAGTGCGACCCGTGGTTGACGGTGTCAAAGACGCGCTGGTTATAGCCGAGCTCTTCGGGTAGAAGAGCATGCCGAATCCGGGCTGCCGTCTGTGGCTCGATCCCCAACGATTCAAGTTCGTGGTTGAGCACAGCGCCCTCGGCGGCACTCAGGCGCAACGGTAGAACACGCCCGGCGTCGCCGGTGAGGACCACACGCGCGCCGCGGCATTCGCAGATGATGCGCGCGCCCGATTCTCGGTCCGCGAGCGTCGAGACGATCTCGAGAATCTCGTCGAGCGACACCCCTGTGATGTCAAAGCGGCTGCAAATCTCGGCTCGTGTCATGCCGCTCTCGCCGGCGGCGTAGAGGGCCTCCATGATGTCGATGGCACGCGAGAGTCTCTGCTCGCTGGTGAGTTTACGCACGGGCATGCTCGTGCACCGTCCTTTCAATGAGGCGGTTCCACGCCTGCTTGAGCGATTTGGGGGCCACGGGCCTCATGCCGTCCACGGCGTGGGCCATGCAAAATGAGGCGGCGGCTTCAAGGTCACGCACGTCAACGGTCCAGGCCCATCCCACATCGGTGTGTGCGAGCTCACCTCGCCCGCGCGTGAGGCCGTTGATCATATCGATCTGCGTCTGAGGGGCGAACGAGAACGTGGCTGCAACGGGCGGTCGGTCGGCAAAATCGAATTCAAAGAACAGATAGTCGTTGAGATTGAAGTCCGCAGGGATGGCGTAGGCCTTCGAAGGACGCAAAGCGCGAACGATACGGACGCTGCGGAATGTCCTGATGCCGTCGGTGACATTGTCGAGGCCGCAGAAGTACGCCACGCCCTCGCGTTCGAACATGCCGTAGACGCAGACGGTACGTTCTTTCTGCTCGCCGCGTCCGTTCTGATATAAAAATCGCAGCGCGCATCGCTCGGCAAAGGCGCTCCATACCGCATCGACGGTGGGAGAGCGGCGGATTGGTGCTTCGTCCACCGTCGTCCTACCGGTGAGATAGGCAATCTTGGAGCGAATATCGGCAAGCGGTGCGGCAAAAGTGGATGAGCCGGCCGCTAGTGTCTGGTCGATGGCGTTGAGCAGGATATCGGCGTCGTCTGCGGTGATGAGGCCGCCTGCTGCAAAGGTGTGCTCGCGGTCGATTGTCCACGAGCTTTCCTCGGTCTCCTGTGCACCGGCGGGGCGAACCTCCTTGATTAAGATGCCACGCTCGAGCAGTTTGTCACGATCGCGCCGAAACTTGCGCTTATCCGAGTCGATGTTGCCCGAGTCATATCCCAGGTCAGAATCCAAGACGATCTGCTCGGTCGTCAGCGGTTCGGGGGAGCTGTTGAGCACAAAGAAAAGATTGAGGATGCGCTGAGCCGTTTTATCGAAACTGGGCTCCGAATTCCCCTTTTTAATTGTCGCGGTCGGGTCGCTTGCCGTCATAGAGTCCTCGCATGAGAAGGTGGTTTGCTGCCATGATTTTAGTCCGATATGGAGATTAGGCTATATCCTTGTCCGCTCGGGGCGTTAAGATGGCCCGAATTCGGTCGTTTGCGCTTGCTCGGGGTATACTTTCGACTATATACGGTTCTAATGTGCATGCATTGGGCCTATTTGTCGGATTATGGATGTGGAGCGCACATGGCGAACACCCAGAACTATATTAACCACCTGCTGCAGAACACCGGCATTACGCCGGCATGCAGCGAAGAAGAGCGCTTGGCTGCCGAGGATATCGCTCAGATCTTCCGCAACCACGGCTTTGATCCCGAGGTTCAGGAGTTCAATGCCCCGGCGCCCAGTAGGTTGGCATTTGCCGTCACCGGTATTCTTGCGTTTGCCGGTGCCCTGCTGATGGGCATCGGCGGCGGTATCGGCTTGGTCGGCACCTTGCTGGCCATTGTCGGCGCCGTTCTTTACGTGCTCGAGCGCACGGGCCACCCCGTGGTTTCGCGCCTGGGCAAGACGGGCGTGAGCCAAAATGTCATCGCCTACCACAAGGCCTCGGGCCCGCTCGCGTCCCCGCGTAACCGCCCGGTGGTCGTTGTCGCACACTACGACTCTCCCCGTGCTGAGCTGCTCGCCCGCGAGCCTTATGCTTCGTATCGTGCGCTCATCGCCAAGCTGTTGCCCGTTGCCACGGTTGCCCCCGCTGCCGTTGCCATCCTGCGTATTCTGCCGCTCCCCGGCGCGCTCAAGGTTCTGCTGTGGATTGTCGCGATCCTCGCTTCCCTCGTTGCACTCGCCAACGCGGTAAACATCATCTCTAACCGCCACATTCTTCCCTATACGTCTGGCGCGGTGTGCAACAAGTCTTCTGTCGCCGCTATGCTCGGCGTTATGGACAACGTTGCTCCCTTCCAGGGCGAAAACGAGTTTCCCGACGATGTTCCGTTCGATACCTATTTTGGGGAGCAGAAGCGTCGTGCCGAGGAAATGGCGCGCGCAGCGGCGGAATATGCCGCGGCCCAGCAGCAAAACGACTACGGCAACACCATCGAGTATGAAGAGCCTACCTACGCCGAGGACGAATTCGGTCAGCCGATTGCTCCCGACGCTCAGACCGAGCCCGAACAGGGTGAGGCTTTCGACGAGCAAATCGAGGGCTTTGAGGGTGCGTCTGCCGACGAGACGCTGATCGGCGCTATCGTGCCTGAGGATCAGAATCAGGCTGCCCAAGCCGAAGAGTTCAATGACGAGGTTCCCGCTGCCGAGCCGGCGGAGGAGTCTGCCGAGCCCGAGCCCAAGCTCTATCGCAACGCCGCCGGCAACATCCGCTTTGGTTCGGATGCCATCCGTGCGCTCGGAATGCTTCCCGAGTCCTGCACGCTCGATTACGAGGAGGGCGAGGAGCCGACGTTTGAGCCCGAGCCTGCCCCCGTCGTGGCTGCGGATGATGAGTCTGCCGCGGTTACCGCTGCCGTTGCCGATCCCGAGGCGGTGTCCGCGTTCGATCCCGCGGCAGGACTGGACATTTTGGCTCCCGCCGCACCGGCGCAAGACGTTGCGGACGAGTCTGACGACGATTACGTTGAACAACCGAGGCGCGTGTCTTACGAGAGCGATACTGATTTCTCGGCCGAGATTCCCGCGGCAACGCCGCATGCCGACATTGCATCCGCGTTCTCGTCGATTGGCGCCAGCGCTTCCAACTTCTTTAAGGGTGCGTTTGCAAAGGGCAAGAAATTTGTCGACGATTTCGAGGAGAAGCGCGCTGCCGCACGCGAGGCTGCCGAGCAGGAGGCTATCGCTCAGCAGCAGGCAGCCGAGGCGGCACGTGAGCTCGCGGCGCAAGAGTTCGAGCAGAACGAGGCTATGCAGTCCGCGCCCGTCGAAGCCGCCGAAGCTACAACGTCCTTTGAGTCCCAGCAACCGGCGTCCGCGGATGTTGTTGAAGCGACGACGTCTTTCGAGGCTCAGCAGCACGTCGATAGCACCGTGTCGTTTGATGCCGCGCAGTTCGATTCCACGATAACGTTTGAAAAACAGGGCACCGCGATTGCCGAGCCCCTTCCTGTTTCCGATGAGCAGGGCGACGCGGCAGACGATGACGAGCCTGTTGATGCTGCCGAAATCCAAGATGCCGCCGAGGACGAGCCCGTCGAGGCCAACTCTGACGAAGAGCAATACGCGGCAGCCGAGCAAGATGATTCGACCGAGGTCGAGCAGGAGGAAGTGCCTGCGGTTTCCGAGACTCCCGAGACGGATGAGTCGAGGCCTTACTCCACGCAGATTTTCACCATGCCGACCCCGAGTGGTTCCGGTGCCACGGTTGCCAATGTCGCTCCCACCCAGGACGAAACGGTCGATTCCCTTATGGCCCAGATTTCCTCCCAGGCATCGCCGCGTCCGCAGACGAATGTTCCCGATCCGGCGTCGGCACCGTCGCCTGCACCTTCCTCGTCTCCGCTGGCTTCGGTCCCCGATCCGTCGCTGCCGTCTATGAAGCAGGCAAACGTTGCGTCTCGCACGTCGCTGTTCGACCTTCCCGATCCCTCTGCCCAGGTCAACGACCCCTTTGCTACTGCCCAGGGTCCCGAACCCACATCGGCACCCGTTGCGCCTTCTATGCCCGTTGCGTCGGGCGCGCAGCCGATCGAGACCATTTCGGCTCCCGCCCCGGCGGCACCCAAGTCTCGCAAACGCGGCCTGGGTGGCCTGTTCGGTCGTAAAAGGAAAAACGAGCAGGACAGCATGAGTGATTGGCTGGGCGTCGAAGACGATTACGATGCCAAGAAGTCCGGTCGCGGTATCGGTTCGTGGGATAACTTCGAGGACGATAACGATGGCTGGAAGGGCGGCGCTACGTCTTCCGATGGCGCTTCTTCCGAAGATATGCTCTCGGCTGTCGCCTCTATGGGCGATGATGAGCTGCTCGGTCACGATATCTGGTTTGTGGCAACGGGCGCCTCGGATTGTGATGGCGCCGGCATGAAGGCCTTCTTGGCTTCGCATCGCGATAAACTCCGCGGCGTATTCTTCATCAATCTT
>CABUTH010000035.1 GCA_902494465.1 uncultured Collinsella sp. | reverse complement strand
GGCGCCGAGGTCCAAAAGGGCAACGCCCCTGTCGAGCGCAAGCTGCAGCGCCTGTTCCGCCGCGGCGACGCCTGCCGTCTGATCAAGCGCTGCAACGACTTTGGCGCCGGCGGCGTCTCGGTCGCCGTGGGCGAGCTTGCCGACGGCCTGTATGTCGACCTTGATACCGTGACCAAGAAGTACGACGGCCTGGACGGCACCGAGCTCGCTATCTCTGAGTCCCAGGAGCGCATGGCCTGTGCCGTCGCCGACGGTGACGTCGAGGAGTTCATGGGCTACGCCGCCGAGGAGAACCTCGAGGCGACCGTTATCGCCGAGGTTACCGCCGAGCCGCGCATGCGCATGGCCTGGAACGGCGTCGCCATCGTCGACCTGTCCCGCGAGTTCCTCAACTCCAACGGCGCACCCAAGCACCAGGTCGCCCACGTGTGCGCCCGTAGCGCGTGGCAGCCCAGCTGGACCGGCACCACGCTTGCCGAGCGCATGACCTCGCTCGTCACCGACCTCAACGTTGCCTCCAACAAGGGCCTTTCCGAGCGCTTCGACTCCACCATCGGTGCCGCAACCGTGCTTATGCCTTTTGGCGGCAAGATGCAGCTCACCCCCAGCTCGGCCATGGTCGCCAAGTTCCCCGTGGACGGCGAGACCACCACGGCGAGCGCCATGGCATGGGGCTTCAACCCCTACCTGATGGAAGCCGACCAGTTTGCGGGCGCCTACCTGTCCGTGGTCGAGTCCATCGCCAAGCTCGTGGCTGCCGGCTTTGAGCACAAGCGCGCCTATCTCTCCTTCCAGGAGTACTTCGAGCGCCTGCGCACCGAGGCCGAGCGTTGGGGCAAGCCCACGGCAGCCGTCCTGGGCGCCCTTATGGCCCAGGTCGACCTGGGTGCCGGCGCCATCGGCGGCAAGGACTCCATGAGCGGCTCGTTTGAGGACGAGGCCGGCGAGCTCAACGTTCCGCCGACTCTGATCAGCTTCGCCGTCGCCGTGGGCAAGGCCGCCCGCGCCGTCTCGCCCGAGTTCAAGGGCCTCACGCACCGCGTCGTCCGCATCGCCCCCGCTACCTATGGCGAGGACTACCGTCCCGACGCCCAGCAGCTGCTCGCCGTGTTTGACGCCGTCGAGGCGCTCACCGCCAACGGCAACGCCCTGGCCATCTCCACGCCCGGCTACGGCTGCGGCGCCGAGAGCCTCTTTAAGATGTGCTTCGGTAACCAGATCGGTATCGAGCTTGCCGAGGATGTAGACGTGGAGAGCCTCTTCACCCCGCTCTACGGCAGCTTTATCGTCGAGCTCGCCGAGGATGCCGAGCTACCCGAGGTCGCCGACGGCGTTGTTCTCGAGCCCCTGGGCACCACCGTCGAGGGCTATGTCATCGACACCGGCTCCGAGGTCATCGAGCTCTCCGAGCTCCAGGAGGCATGGGAGAGCGGCATCGAGGGCGTCTTCGCCTACCGCAGCGCCGGCGAGACCCCCGAGGTCGAGACCATCGACTTCCGCGCCAAGGATATCCACGTGTACGGCGGCGCCAAGATCGCCCGTCCGCGCGTGATCATCCCCGTGTTCCCTGGCAACAACTGCGAGTACGACAGTGCCCGCGCCTTCCGTGCCGCCGGTGCCGAGGCCGACACCTTCGTGATCAACAACCTCACGCCCGAGGCCGTCGCCGAGAGCACCCACGAGCTTGCCCGCCGCATCCGTGCAAGCCAGATCGTCATGATCCCCGGCGGCTTCTCGGGCGGCGACGAGCCCGACGGCTCCGCCAAGTTCATCACGGCGTTCTTCCGCGCTCCCGAGGTCACCGAGGCAGTCCGCGACCTGCTCAAGGCCCGCGACGGCCTGATGCTTGGCATCTGCAACGGCTTCCAGGCCCTGATCAAGCTCGGCCTGGTGCCCTACGGTGACATCGTCGACGCCACGCCCGATGCGCCCACGTTGACGTTCAACACCATCGGTCGCCACCAGAGCCGCCTGGTGCGCACCCGCATCTCGTCCAACCTGTCCCCGTGGCTGTCGCAGTGCAGCCTGGACGACCCCTACACCGTCGCCATCAGCCACGGCGAGGGCCGCTTTGTCGCCAATGACGAAGTGCTCGCCCAGCTGATCGCCAACGGCCAGGTCGCCACGCAGTACGTGGGCGAGGACGGCAAGCCCAGCATGAATCTTTCCGTCAACCCCAACGGCTCCGCACTCGCCATCGAGGGCATCACGAGCCCCGACGGCCGCGTCCTGGGCAAGATGGGCCATGCCGAGCGTCGCGGCGACAACCTGTACCGCAACGTGCCCGAGCATGTCCCCGGCGATAAGTTCATGCCGATCTTTGAGAGCGGCGTGGCCTACTTCGCTTAATGCGTCCCATCGGGTACAATCCCCTCGGGTAACAACACCCGCCACCGGCACGCCCGGTGGCGGGTTCTTTTTTGCTTCGCGCATACAGGAAGGACATCATGGACAGCCGCAAGCCGTATCTCGCCACCCTACCCGGACTCATCCTGGGCTGCCTCGTCTGCTGCGCGCTCTGGGGATCGGCCTTTCCCTGCATCAAGATCGGCTACGCACTCTTTGGTATCCCGGCGCACGATAGCGCCTCGCAACTGCTCTTTGCAGGTTTGCGCTTCACGCTTGCCGGCGCCCTGGTTATCGTTGGGATGAGCGCGGCCCAACGCCGCCCCCTCATACCGCAAGCGCGCGACATCAAGCCCATCTTTGTCTTGTCGCTCTTCCAGACTATCGGGCAGTACTTCTTTTTCTACCTGGGACTCTCGCGCGCCAGTGCCATGTCGAGCTCCATCATCGAGGCCAGCGCCAACTTCCTCGCAATCCTCTTTGCCGCCCTGGCGTTTCGCACCGAAAAGCTCGATGCGGCCAAGGTGCTCGGATGTGTACTGGGCTTTGCCGGCGTCGCGCTCGTCAACCTTTCGGGCGCGGACGGCACCTTTGGCTTTACGCTCGACGGCGAGGGCTTCATCCTGGCCTCCACCGTCGCGGGTGCCCTTTCGACCTGCCTGATCGGCATCTTCTCGCGCAAGCACGACGGTGTTTTGCTTGCCGGGTGGCAGTTCTTGGTCGGCGGCCTAGTCCTCACCGTCATCGGCTTTTTGATGGGTGGAGCGCTCTCCCCCACGGCGATTGCCCCCGCCATCGCGCTCATCATCTACATGGCGCTTATCTCCGCGGTCGCTTACTCGCTGTGGTCGCGCCTGCTTGCCGTCAACCCCGTCAGCCGCGTCTCGGTCTTTGGGTTTATGAACCCCGTCTTTGGTGTGCTGCTGAGCGCGCTGCTGCTCGGCGAGGGCGCTGGCACGAGCCCCATTACCGTCATCGTTGCCCTGCTGTTGGTCTGCGGCGGCATCATCATCGTCAACAAACCCAAAAAAGCCTAGCGAACTGCCCTTATTTAGCAGAGGGAATTCATGTACTTTAGCTTAATGGAGTACATCGGTGAGCTGAGGGCCGCCGCGCACGCAAGCGTGCGCCCCTTTTTCTAGCGCATCTGAACGCCGGCTTTCTTCTTCTCGGCCTTGACGCGGTAGAGCTCCGCATCGGCAGCGCGAAGTAAGTCTTGCCAGGTATCAACACTATCGCCGACTCGCGCGTAACCGATGGACATCTGCAACAGATACGGCACCTCGGCACGCGCGAGCTCGTCGTTGATTGCCGCGCACAGGTCTATGATGTCCTGCTCCGCAGTCGCTTTTTGAAGCACCACGAACTCATCGCCGCCATAACGCGCGATAAAGCCACCAGATGCCGAGCAGACCTCTTTGAGCGCAGCAGATATGACCTGAAGCGCATGGTCGCCCTCCACATGTCCATAGCGATCGTTAATCTGCTTAAAGCCGTCAGCGTCCATCATGAGCAGATACACATCTTCGGTCTGATCCACATTTGAGAACAGCGACAGCATATAGGTCTCAAAACGGTTGCGGTTGTTGAGGCCAGTCAACGGATCGGTCGAGATCAGCTGCTCCTGGCAAACAATGTAGAGCTGCAACATACTTAACATGATGCCGACACTAAGGCAAGGACCCGAATAAAAGACCTGAAAGACACCGGCTACCAGGGCCGGAATGGCGAAAAATGCCAAAGTTTGATAGATGGCCTTCTTTTGTAGGCTCTCGACCTTGCAAGATTGTATAAACGCATGCAGGGACGTATATATAACGTAGCAGTAGCTGACGATGGGCTGGATCATATAGACAAAACCGCGACGATACGCGCCCTGCGCATCGATATAGAACAGGGCATGCGTCCAGTAGCTAGTAAACGCCAGTACGACCACCAGCGCCGCAGGCAGCGTTACAAACGCCATCCTATAGCGCGCGGTCAAAAGGCGAGAACCCTGCACCGTCTCGGAATAGATAAACCAAATAAGGCACGCGGCGGCAAAGAGCGAAAACGAAACCGCGTTGGAAATCCAGTTGGCAGCAATGCCCAGCGTGCCGCCCACACCGTCCGAAAGCGTCCAGATAATATCGAATAACATGTACGCGGCAGAGGTGTAGCCGAGCGTACTAAACAATAACTGCTGGGTACTCGAGAACAAGGAGTGGCGACTTCGCGCGGCAAGCCCAATAAGAACAATCATGCATAGCAGGAATATCTCGATCTTGAGTGCCTTAACCACTAGACGCCATCCCTTCAATATCCAAGTGGTCAGAATCGCCCGATTCGTGTCTGGGCAATAAACACCCCTACTCCGCAGGGGTAAAGGGAATCATAGCAGAGCGCCCGGACGTCACTGCAAGACAGCTTTCGTTCGGGCGCTCAAACGGCGCGAATTGCACGCCGGAATCTATTATCGGTAACGGCCGTTACTCACCGTCGATATCGGTTGCGACAGCCTCCTCGATGGCCTCGACACCGGCGAGCGACAGATCCTCTTTGCCGTGGCAGAACTTCTTATCGACCCAGCCGGTCAGAATCGGGGCCATGATTGCCGTGATAATGACGGCGGTGGCGATCTGCGCATACGCGGTGGGCGCAAGCTCGGCATAGCGCGGCGCGACCTCAGCAAGAGCAACCGGCGTGGTCATAGCCGTGCCGGCGATGGTGGAGCAGGCAACGGCGGCCTTGCCGTTGCCGCCGCACAAGCGCTCGAAGGCAAAGGTAATGGGGCCGACGATAAAGAGCGTGATGAGGCCCAGCAGGATGCCCGAGATGCCGCCGGTGATGAAGCTCGAAAGGCTCATGGACGCACCAAGCTGAAAACCGATGACGGCAATCGCGGGATTGGCGCCGGGAACCAGCAGGTTCTTGATGAACGGGAAGAGGTTGCCCAGGACCATGCCGATAACAAGCGGCAGGATGGATCCGATGATGGCGCCGACGGGAATGTTGGCGAGACCCGAGACACCGAGGATGATCATGGTGACGGCGGGGCCGGCCGTAAAGAACAGGATACCGACGGCGCCCTGCTCGGACTCATCGCCGAACTCGCCCATGATGCCCGTATAGAGCGCCATGTTGCAAAACGTGATGCCGCCGATGATAGATACGGAGCTCAGACCCAGGAAGTTGTCGTTAAAGAAATATGCCACACCCAAGCCAAGGGCGGCTGCCACCACAAGCTTAGGGATCAGAACGACGATACCGGTCTTGATGGCACCCGGCGTGGACTTAAAGCTGATGCCGGCGCCCACAAACAGCAGGATCGCGGCGACGATGGTATTGGAGCCACCGCGGCAGGCAGCCGTAAAGAAGCCGCCGATCTCAAAAACCTGCGGGCAGAAGGTGTTGAGCAAAAGACCGACGATCATCGGGTAGATCATGATGTCGCCCGGGATGCGCGGGACCTTGAATTTCTTTTGCTCGTTGGCGGTCGCTTCCTGTGCCACGAAACCCCCATTTCCGCTAACGCAGAACAAAAGCCCACGTCACGCTTTGCTACAGTAAAGTTTGACCATGGTACCAGAAGAAGCAGACCGGCTCGGTGAGAAATTCGACAAGTTGGGATGGAACGAGATTCGGCGCCCGCGACGCCACCCCTATATAAGGCTCAAGACGATATAGAGTACGATGCCCGAAACACAGCACCACAACATCGACTTTGTCTTGATTGCCACCACCACGACGCCAGCAGCCGCAATCCAGGGAACCAAGGCAGGCCAGAGTCCCGCGTCGAACGCGCCGGGGCTCACCAAGTCGTTGGCAACCAGCGCGGCAAAGGCAGCGGGCGGGATATAACCCAGGGCCTCGGTAATGCGGGGCGACAGGGTCCGCCCGCGCAAGGCGAACGCCGGCGCGATGCGAAAGAACGCGATAGCAGCCCACGA
The DNA here is from genome assembly GCA_902494465.1 of uncultured Collinsella sp. GTDB lineage: Bacteria > Actinomycetota > Coriobacteriia > Coriobacteriales > Coriobacteriaceae > Collinsella. The sequence continues at coordinate 7,928 of CABUTH010000035.1, read as the reverse complement.
CGACAGCCACAGAACCAAGAACTCATGAACGGGCATCGCGGGCACCTCTTCCGTCAAATACAGCATCGCACGCCAGCGCAATGGTAATGCCGACCACGACGCTTGCCGGCACGGCAATATTCACGAGGCCCAAGAACTTGCATACGGCGACGGACACCGCGCCCGAAACCGCCGCGACAACGTTGCCGCGCGACAGCCGCTGCGAAAAGAGCAGGCAGATAAAGAGCGAGGTGCAGACAAAGGCTGCAATGGCGGTGGGAACATCGACAACGGCGCCGACGATGGCGCCCATCGTGCACGAAGCGCCCCATGTCGCGATGAGGATCACGTTGAGCACGAAGGATTCGCGCGGGCCCCAATCCTCCCCCTCAACCAGCTTGGCAAGCGAGATGCCGTATGCCTCCTCGGTGAGCGTCGCGGCAACAGCCAGCGTCTGACGCTTCGAGGCGCCCGCCAGATGGGGTGCGATCGATGCCGAATAAAGAGCGAAGCGCGAGGAGATGGCGGCGACGCTCGCGATAATCGAAGGTGCCGGTACGCCCGCCAGCCAAAGATTGCAGATCATAAACTGGCCGCTGCCCGTCACAAACGTGCTGCTCAGAGCAAAGACCATCCAGGGCTCCATTCCCGTCTGCCCCATGATCATTCCGCACGGCGCGCCTATTGCAACATAGGTAAGCATCACTGGCCAGACGATTTTAAAGATCCTAAGGACCATGCCACTCCCATTCTGGTAAGTCGTCTGCAGCGCGCCTCGCAACGCAGCAGAAATATCAACCGGTGGCAATAAAGTTCACCTACAATTGCCACCGGATCGAAAGACACAACTTTTTAGGAAGTCATTATGACAGCTATCGATCGAGACCGGGCGCGCGCGGCCTTCAAAAGCTACACCGATGCCTACGACGCCACCAACCCACGCATCGCGCTCAAAATCGAGCATACGTACCACGTGGCCGAGGCATGCGATGCCGTAGCGCGCGAGCAGGGCTGGTCGTCAGAAGGTATTGACCTGGCATGGCTTTGCGGCCTGCTACACGATATGGGCCGCTTTGAGCAGCTGCGGCGCTGGGACACCTTTAAGGACGCCGAGAGCATGAGCCATGCGGCGCTGGGCGTCGAGGTCCTCTTTGGCGAGAATCCCGCCGATGCACCCGCCGTAACGAGCATCCGCGACTTTATCGATGACCCGGCAGAAGATGAGCTCATCCGAGCGAGCATTGCCTATCACAGCGATTTCCGTCTACCCGCACAGCTCGACGAGCGCACGCGGAGCTTCTGCGATATCGTGCGCGATGGTGACAAGATCGACATTATGCGCACCATCGCCGACAGCACCGTCGAGACCATCCTCAAGGTGGATGAGGACACGTTTCTCGCCAGCCACTTCTCGACACCGGCGCTTACCGCCTTTGACGAGCATCGCTGCGTCGCGCGTGACGAGCGCAACGAGCCGGCGGACTACCTGGTGGGGCTCATCTGCTTTATGTTTGAGCTCGTCCATCCGGCAAGCCGTGCACTGGCGCGCGAGCAAGGCGATATCTATCGCCTGCTCGACGCGCCCTTTGGCATTACGCGACCCTTTACCGACCCCGCCGCGCAGGCAACCTGGAGCCGCCTTAAGGACGAGCTGCGCCGCTGGCTGGCAAGCGCTTAGCACTCGAGCTGAGCCAGCAGCTCCTCAACGATCTCAACGGCATCGCCGACGACCTTGTACTGGGCGGCACCAAAGATGGGGGCATCCGGGTCCTCATTGATGGCGACAATGCACTCCGCCCCACCGATGCCGGCGAGATGCTGGATAGCACCCGAGACACCGATGCTCACGAGGAGCTTGGGCGAGACCGATACACCCGTCTGGCCAATTTGGTGGCGATACTCCAACCAGCCTGCCTCCACAATGGGACGCGTGCAACCAAGCTCGGCACCCAGGGCATCGGCGAGCTTTCGCATCAGGGGCAGATTCTTCTTGGAGCCGATGCCGCGGCCCACCACGACCAGACGCTCGGCATCGGCAATTGAGGCCTGCTGTCCCCACTCCTCGGCGGGAATCGAGATCTCGACGCGGGCCTTAACGTCATCCGCAAGCACTACCTGGGTAATCGTGCCGGAGCGGCTATAGTCAAACTCGGGCGCCTTAAAGATGCCGGGGCGCACCGTTGCCATCTGAGGACGGTGGTTGGGGCAGATAATGGTGGCCATCAGGTTGCCGCCAAACGCCGGGCGCGTCTGCTGCAGCAGACCCGTCTCCGTATCCATAGAAAGCACCGTGCAATCGGCCGTAAGACCCGTCTGCAAGCGCACGGCCACACCGGGCGCCAGCTCGCGACCAAAGGCGGTCGCGCCGTACAGAATGGCCTCGGGCTTGCGCTCGGCCACCAAATCGTAGATCAGGCGAGCATAGACCTCCGCGTCGTTCTGACGCAGGCGCTCGTCACGACAGACCAGAACTTCGTCCGCGCCGGCACAAACCAGGTGTTCGAGGTCCTCGAGCGAGCCCTCGGGGCTCATGCCGACCAGTGCCGCCAGACGGCAGCCGCGGGCATCGGCAAGCTCGCGCCCCTTGCCCATGAGCTCGTAGGCCACAGGAGCCACGGCGTCGTGCTCGTCAGTCTGCACGAAGACCCAAATGTCTCGATATGCGTCAAGGTCTACCGCACTGGCGGCCTCGTCGCGCTCGATCGAGATGGCGTTGACGGGGCAGGCGTCGACGCACCCGCCGCACAGGATACAGCCGTCGGTTACGCGGGCACAGCGATTGGGGCGCTCGCCCTCCACCACAATGCCGCCCGAGGCGCAGGCGCGAACGCAGCGACCGCAGCCGATGCAGGCTTCGCTATCGATAATCAGCCCGCTCATCTATGCCATCCCCTCGATAATCTTGGCAAGTTTTACCGCCTGCTCGGACGCCGTTCCCTCAACGGCCTCGCACGTTTGGTCACGGTCGGGCACAAACGAGCGCACGACCTGCGTCGGTGATCCGGCAAGGCCGCAACGCGAAGGGTCGGCGTATACGTCGGCAGCGCTGGCCACGCGCACGTCTGCATCCTCGGCCGCGCGAATACCGGCAATACTCGGCATGCGCAGCTGACCAATCTCCTTGGCGGTCGTCATCGCACACGGCATCTCCAGGTACACCGTCTCCTCGCCGGCATCGCAGCCGTGGACGAGCGCCAGCGAGCCACACGTCGTAAATCCCGCGCTCTGCACACAGCTCACGTCGGTCACGCAGGGGATCTCAAAGGCGCCGGCCAGCTCGGGGCCGATCTGGGCCGTATCGCCGTCCACTGCCATCTTGCCGCAGATGAGCAGGTCAAAGTCCTCATCGAGTGCCTCGATGCCGCATTTGAGGGCATAGGTGGTGGCTAGGGTATCGGCGCCCGCAAAGGCTCGGTCGGTCAGCAGCAGCGCGTCGTCGGCACCGCGGGCGATGCAGTCGCGCAGCAGCGATTCGGTCGCGGGGATGCCCATCGACACCACCGTCACACGCACGTCCATGCCAAAGCCGATAAAGTCGTCCTTCAGCGCTAGCGCACATTCGAGGGCACTTGCATCGAAGGGATTAATGACCGCCTGCTTGCCATCACGCACGATAGTATTGGTCTTGGGGTCCATCTTGACCTCGGTGCTTCCGGGCACCGCCTTGACGCACACCACCATATGGAAATCACTCATCTTCACGCGCCCCCTTTCTGGACGAGTTCATCCAAGAGCTTCTCCGTAAACAGGTTGCCGCGACCCAGCTGGCCGGCAGGATCGAGCTGAAGTTTGAGACGCGCCGACTCGACCATGGCCTCGTGGCCGTACATCGTCTCCAAGAAGCCCGCCTTGATCTTGCCGACGCCGTGCTCGGCAGAAACGGCACCGCCCATGGCCGTGACCTCGGAAGCCCACTGGGCAAAGAGTTCTCCACCACGACGGTAGTCTTGCGCATCGCGCGGCAGGATGTTCACATGCAGATGGTTGTTCCCGATGTGTCCCCAGGCAGCAGACTCAAGCCCGCTTTCGGCCAGCGTGCGGCGATAGAGGGCCATGACATCGGCAAGGCGTGCATTGGGCACCGACATATCCGATCCCAGCTTGGTAATGGTGGGGTCGATGCGGCGGCGCTCGTCGATGAACATGTTGACGCTCTCGGGAACCGCATGGCGGAAGAACCGCTGGCACTCGCGATCGACCTCGGTGCGCGCGCCCCAGGTCGCGTCGTCGCGCCCGTCCGCAAGCTCCAAAACCCATCCCAAGTGGTACAGCTCCTCGGTCGCCTGGGCTTCATCATCGCAGTCGAGCTCAACGTAGACGCAGACCTTGGCCTCCTTGTCGAGCGCCGGCAGCGAGGCAAACGCGGTCGACTGCTCGCGCTGGCGGCGAAGGATATCCAGGGCGCCCGCATCGAAATACTCGATAGCAGCCGCGTGGGACAGGACCGGGCGCACGGAATCGGTAAAGGCAACGGCCTTGTCCTCGCTATCGAAAAAGCAGCTCACGCCCCATACGACCGAAGGTGCCGCCTGCAGGGCGATCTCGAGCTCGGTAATGACGCCGAGCGTGCCGCACGCACCGATAAAAAGATCGATGGCGTCCATATCGTCCGCAACAAAATAGCCCGAAGCATTTTTGGTCTTGGGCATGGTGTAGTCAGGAAGATCGAGCTCAAGCGAACGACCTTCCACCGTCACAAGTGACAGGCGACGGCCCTGAGCAAAAACCTCACCGCGGTGAAGCTCGAGCAGATCGCCATCTGCCAGCGCAACGTGAAGGCCCGTGATATGCGGACGCATGGGGCCATAGGCATAGCTGCGGGCACCGGAGGCGTTGCACGCCGCCATACCGCCCAGGCAGGCAGATGCCTCGGTGGGGTCGGTGGGAAAGAACTGCTCGGGGGCAGCCTGGAACTCCTCGTATGTCCGAAGCGACGCCTGGTCCCAGCCGCCTGTCGGCAGCGCCTTTTTGCCCAGCTGTTTGCGCAGTTCCGACAGCACGACGCCCGGCTCCACGCGCAGCAGAAATTGGCCTTGTTCATCGCGGCGAAGGCCCAAGTAGCGATTCATACGGGAAGTATTGAGGATATGCCCACCGTGGGGCACGGCACCGGCGGCAAGGCCGGTTCGGGCGCCCTGAACCGTTACCGGGACACGCTCGGCATGGAGCGTTTCCAAAATGGCACGGACCTCATCTTCCGTTGTCGGAAACGAGATGCTCGATGCTTCGCCCGATGCACGAGATTCATCGCGGCCATACTCTTCGAACTCGTCGGTGAAGGGTTTAATGGTTGCTGACACGCGAACTCCCCCTTTAGCTAACTGCAGTGTTTGCAGGGAGATGTTACCGCATCGTTTCGTCGACGTGTTCGAGACCGTCTCCATAATTGGCGTTTTTTACGTTCGTGCAATTCGGCGAACGGCAAGGCTTCCTCGGCAGACGATGTTTTTGACACATACCGCCCCGCCGTCGCCGACCGCTCGATTGTCGCTCGAAAAAAGTTGAAGTATTTTTTGCCACCTTTTACCTGCGGAGATGTCAATCTGTCAAGCATTTGGTCAGAAATTGGTCAAGTAGCGGCTGATACGGTCGGCGTCGACAGGCAAAACCGATAGAAGTTTTGGCCCCAGAAGCAGGGAGGTTCCCATGGCATATTACTGGCCCCAGTACGGCGTCGCCATCGAGGTCGACGACGATCCCTATCTCCTGCCTTTCGACGAAGAGGCGTTCCCCGATACGGCGGTCTACCACGTCACCACCGATGTTATCTGCGACCCCGAGTCGTTCTCGGCGCTCGCCCACCACATCGCGCGTATCCACGACATCGAGCTCCCTCACGACTTTGACGAGCTCATCTACTCGCGCCGCCTGATGCTTCACATGCTCTTTGGAGCGGACCCGTCCACGTTCGCACGTGTCTACACCACCAAGGACGCCGCATGAGTGCGAAGAAGCCGCCCCGCCTCGCAGGACTGGGGCGTCGCAAGAAACTCGTCGTTGTCTGCCTGGCTATCGTCTGCGCCCTCATCGCCGTAGGGCTATACGCCTGGCAGTCGCAGCCCGTGCCCGAAGCGGGCGCCTCAGTCACGACGGCAGAGGGTAAATCGCGACAAGAAATCCAAGATGAGCTCGATGCCATCGTCCGCGACAACATGATGACGATTTCGGTCGCGCCGGTCGCTCAGCTACAGGAGGACGGCAAGCTGCGCGTCAACGTGCAAAACGTCCAAGACAATAAATTTCCCCAGCGATTCCGCGTCATCCAAAACGACGAGACCATGTACGAATCCGGTGTGGTCGAGACCGGCAAGACAATCGAGACGTGCCCCGCCGGCGACATCAAAGAAGGCGAGGCATACATCGAGATCCAGGCACTCGATGCCAAGACCCTCGACAGCCACGGCAATCCGACACGTGTCAAGGTACGGGTTGAGCAAGCCGAGAACTAGCTTTTTCGGCCGACGCGGCACCGCACGCAATTCACCAGCATTCGTCCAATCATCGCGGGGACGGCCCGCGGCGAATAGAAAGGAACGACCATGGACATCACCAGGAACATGAACGGAGCCAGAGCGCTCGTCGTGGGCGCAGGGCTCGCGCTCGCGCTCGCAATGGGCGCCGCCCCGACGCCAGCTCTGGCAGCCGGGCGCGCTGGAACCACGAAAGTAATGGTCAGGACCGAGATCGACAACGTTGAGTTCAAAGTTCCGACGGTTATTCCCTTCGTCGCCAAGGCCGACGGCACGCTTCAGGGCCCCTCAGAAGACGCGACCACCATCGACAATCATTCGGCCTACGGCATCCATGTCACCAACATGAAGATCGACGCCATGAACACCTGGACCATTGCCGCCGACGCCAAGGCCGGAACCGCGCAGAACTCCATCGACTTTAAGGTCGGCCCCGACGGCGCACTCCAGAACGCCAGCGCCGCAATGCAGGGGACGGGCCTCGATCTTTCCAAGAATGCAGCCTTCGACATGGGCTACCAGGGCATTGCCGGCGGCACGGACAAAATTAAGCTCAAGACAAGCGGAAACGTCGCCCGCGTCACGCGCGACATCTTCCACGTAACCGGCGAAGGCGATCAGGTTGCAACGATCACCTGGACGGTCGAGCCCGGTGCGCACACGGCATAAGGCCGTCGCCCTGGCCGCCGCCGTCAGCATCCTAGCGTTTGGGCCAGCCATGGCCTTTGCCCAGCAAGAACAGGCGCAGGCCGCCACGCAAGTAACGGTCGACCTCTCGGAGCTCGACCGCGGCAACCGCGAGGAACCGTTGGCACAGACAGACGACAGACGATGGCTCTTGGCAGCAGGCGCCACGGCAGCAGGCGCGGGAACCGCCGGCCTCGGTCTGCACATCAAACGCAGCCAGAAACGAAACACGGACAGGCCGCACTAAATTAGCTAAGGAGACCCCATGGCATCGAAGAACCTTTTGCCCGTCGTCGCACTCTGCGGCGCGCTCGCAACCGGAACGCCTGTCGCCGCTTGGGCGACTCCCGTCATGGCAGGCTCCTTACCATCAGCCCTAAGCTCCGCACCAAATCCGTCGAGCGCCATTGCGTGCAAGCGTTTTTCGATCGCACAGGCCGCAATCTCAACCTCGGGATGCCTTCGTCGTAATACGGATGGCTCGATAGTCGTGGATATCAATCGTTCGAACAAGGCAAACGGCTCCCAGGCGGGGTGCGCTGTCTGCACATGGCGCTCGGTTGCGCTCGATGCAGATGGCGATTCATGCAATTTAGAGTTGCGCATCGACATCGCTTCGGTCGATGACTCGGCGAACGGAGCGAAGGTCGCCTTCGACAGTGCGTTATTCGAGAAAGGAGGCGGTATATGCCTGGGCTGCGCCGGCGCGAATGCAGACGACACGCAGCCCACCCTCTCATTCACGGCATCGTTGCGGCTGACCAAAGCCGACACCGATGCCATCGCGGCGGG
>CABUTH010000034.1 GCA_902494465.1 uncultured Collinsella sp. | reverse complement strand
TCGGCGCGGCGTCGGCCACGCGGCGGGCGGCAAGCGCCAGGCCGCGAGCACCATCCGCGATAAACGTCGGCATCGAAGCCTTCTCGCGCAGGGCATCAAGCGCGGCGTCACCCAGCTCGGCCAGCCACGCGTAACGGCGCGACCGCGGATGTGCGTCTGCGCCACCGAGTCAATCGTCGATTCGGGAATGCGCTCGAGCATTGAGTCCGAGGCATCGGCAAGCGACTCGTTGATACGGTCGGCAAGGTCGGCGCGCACGCGCTCCAGCTGATCTGACAGGCGGCGCCAGCTGGCCAACGAGCACACCGCGTCGACCATCATCGCGACCGCGACGGTAAAGGCGGATAGCCGCACAATCAGCACCGGCAGATGGCCAAGCAGCCCCAGCAATGCCGGCTCCACTAAACGGCAAATGCACAACGCACCCAAGCCAAATGCGCATGCCCAGTACAGGCAGATGCGTCCGTGCAGGTTAAACGGCAGGTGCGAATAGTCCCAAAAGCGAGCGCCCGTTGTTTTTTCCAACAGCACGCCCACACTGTACTCAATCACGCTGCATACGAGCGCCGCAGCGACAAACTGGCTCGAGGCATCCGGAATCCCGCGCAACAGCAGCCAGCAGGCAATGCCGCCCGCGCCATAGATGGGGCAGCACGGTCCCAGCAAAAAGCCGCTGTTGGCAAAGCGCCCGTGGTTGAGCATGGCGCAGACTGTCGATTCCCATGCCCAACCGCAAAAACCGTAGAAGGCAAACGAGAGCACCAGCGCCGAGAGCGGGCAGGCGGCAAGCGTCGCGCCGTCAAATGCCATGTCGATCGCGGTCCCCACCGTCTACCCTCTCCTCTTCTCGCTCGATTCGCTGCTCACGCCATCGTCTGCCTCGTCCTTGCGCCGCAGACGACCGGCGACCATCTCGCGCAGAGCGCACCATTTATCTGCCAGGCATACAATCCAAGCCTCACGACACGTCGGCGGCACTGGCACCAGCGGAAACATATGCCGCACGATAATATTCCGCTCGCGCGGCGTCAGCTCAAAATCTTCCTCCGCACGTGCCAGGGCAAAAAACGGGTGGCGAAAGCCATGCAGCCGATGGCTTGGGTCGGGATCGTGCCAGTCATAGAGAAAGTAATCGTGCAGCAGGGCCCCACGCAGCAACGAGGCGCGGTCGACCGAGACACCGATGCGGCCCAGGCGCTCGGCAAAGGACAGACTTGCCCGCGCCACCGAGGTCACATGCGCATACACCGTCACATCGCCATGCTGAATAAACTCGCGCGTCAGGTCCAGACGGCCCGCCTGTGCCAGTTGACGGGCAGTATGGTCTACTTCGCACGCGATTTTCTCGGCACGAACGACATCGGACATGCTGCCTCCTTCCAGCGACTCACGGCGACAAGCCACGGCCTGCGCGCAATCGATAAAAACATCATGGAACACATCAGTATGGCATCGGACAAAACGTTTTGCCCCGCCAGTTGGCGAATTACCGCGCCGCCGTCACATATCAAACGCCAAAATGTGCGAGACTGTCTTGTGTAATTGTGCCGGCCGAGGGAGTGCCGGCGCACGATTCGCATGGAGTAACCCACAACGATGCTGCTTACGCAAACGACAACGCCCGAGGACGTCAAGGCTCTCGATCGCGCCGAGCTTCCGCTGCTCTGCGGCGAGATCCGCCACGCCATCCTCGAAAGCTCCGCCGCCGTCGGCGGGCACGTTGCCCCCAACCTGGGCGTCGTTGAGCTTACGGTCGCGCTCCATCGCGTGTTTAACTCCCCCACCGACAAAATTGTCTTTGACGTGTCACACCAGACCTATGCCCACAAGGCGCTGACTGGGCGCGCGTACACTTATATCGACCCGGCACGCTACGGCGAGGCCTCTGGCTTTGCCAACCCCGACGAGTCCGAACACGACCTGTTCGCCATGGGCCACACCTCCACATCGGTGAGCCTGGGCTGCGGCTTGGCGCACGCTCGTGACCTGGCGGGCGATGCGTACAACGTCATCACCATCATTGGCGACGGTTCGCTTTCGGGCGGTCTGGCGTTTGAGGGCTTTAACAATGCCGCCGAGCTCGACAGCAACCTGATCATCATCGTCAACGATAACGACCAGTCCATTGCCGAGAACCATGGCGGCCTGTATCGCAATCTGGCCGAGCTGCGCGCCAGCAACGGCACCTGTGAGCGCAACGTTTTCCGCGCGATGGGGCTCGACTACCGCTATCTGGACGCCGGTAACGATGTGTTAGCCCTGGTCGACGCGCTGCAGGAACTGCGCAATATCGATCATCCCATCGTGCTGCACGTCTCCACCGCCAAGGGCAAGGGCTTTGAGCCGGCCCAGAGCGACCCCGAGCACTGGCACCACGTGGGTCCGTTTGACATGGCGACTGGGCGCAAGCTCTGCCCGGGCCATCCGAGCGAGCCTGCGCCGCGCACCTATGCCGACATTACGGGCGAGGCCCTGAGCGCCGCCATCGAGCGCGATCCGCAGGTTGTGGGCATCACGGCTGCCACGCCCTACATCATGGGCTTTACACCCGAGCTTCGCGCCGCGGCAGGCAAGCAGTTTGTCGACGTGGGCATTGCCGAGGAACACGCCGTGACCTTTGCCACCGCGCTTGCGCGCTCGGGCGCCAAGCCAGTCTTTGGTGTGTACGGCACGTTTTTGCAGCGCGCCTACGACGAACTGTGGCACGACCTGTGCCTCAACGACGCCCCCGCAACCATCCTGGTATTTGGCGCATCGATCTTTGGCACCACATCCGAGACGCACCTCTCGTTCTTTGATATTTCCATGCTGGGCGGTCTTCCCAACATGCACTACTTGGCGCCGGCCTGCATGGAGGAATATCTGTCCATGCTGAGCTGGTCGCTCGATCACCGCGAGCATCCCGTGGCGATTCGCGTGCCGGGCATTGGCTTGGTAAGCCGCCCCGACTTGGCGCCTGCCGAGGACGCCGATTACGGCGCCGTTCGTTACAACGTGGTGTGCCAGGGCCGCGACGTGGCCGTGCTCGCGCTTGGCGATTTCTTTGAGCTGGGCGAGCGCGTGGCAAACCGCTTGGCTGCCGAGTACGGCATCGAGGCCACGCTCGTCAACCCGCGCTATGCAACTGAGCTCGACCGCGAGTTCCTCGATAACCTTGCTGTCGAGCATCGTGTTGTCGTGACCATCGAAGACGGCATCTTGGACGGCGGCTGGGGCGAGCGCGTCGCGTGCCATCTGGCATGCACGCCGTTGCGCACGCGCACCTTCGGCATCGCCAAGGGCTTCCCCGACCGCTACGACCCCAACGAGCTGCTCGCCCAGAACGGCATGACGGTCGAGAACATGGCCGCTGAAGCGGTACGCCTACTGAACGAGTAGAAAAACCTCCGCAAGGGAAGTACCCCTGCGAAGGTTTTTATTTTCGCGGCGCGATTATCTCAATCTGTAACATCTATGGCCCGAATTCCCGTCTAACTGTTACAGATCTAGACAAACCGTCTTTGCCCCTGACCTTTGTCTCAATCTGTAACAGATAGAGACCTTTTGTCCGTCCAGATGTTACAGATCGAGACATTCGAATTCCCCTGAAGAGAAAATCTCAATCTGTAACAGTTACTCGGCAAAAACGGCTGCAGATGTTACAGATTGAGACAAAGCAGCAAGGCAATTATCGATAGCTTTGCTTGAGGATTTCGACGACGTCGGGGTCGGTCAGCGTCACGGGGTCGTGGCTGAACAGGACGCCGTTGGTCGTCAGAGCGTTGTGTGCGATGGTTGGCAGCTCTTCGACCGTAATCCCCCACTCGCTCATGGCGAGATCTGCCACATGGCAGGCCTCCATCAGGCGCGTTAGCTCAGTCACAAAATCGCGCGGATCGCTGGCGGTAGCATTGCCCATCAGGCGCGCCATGTCGATATAGCGCTCGGGTGCGGCACCGTGATCGATCATCCACGTGTGATAAGCACGGGCGATCATAATGAGGCCTGCGCCGTGCGGCAGGTCATGATGATGCGCACTCATGCCGTGCTCAAGGCCATGCGAGCCCGTGGTGCCCGAGGCATCCATGGCATAGCCGCCGAGCGTGTTGGCAAACGCAAGGCTCGAGCGCGCCTCCAGGTCATCGCCATTATTGACGCACGTAGGCAGCGCCGCGGCGGCTCGGCGGATGCCTTCGCGGCAAACCATGTCACCCATGGGCGTGTTGGTATTTGAGATGTAGCACTCAACGCAATGGAACAGAGCGTCGAATCCCTGATAGGCGGTCAGACGCGCCGGGACGCTCACCATGAGCTCGGGATCAACGATCGAAAGCACCGGAAACAGGCGCGGATCGCCCAGACGGAGCTTCTCGTCATTGTCCTCGCAGGACAGGACACCGCCCGCATCGACCTCGGAGCCGGTACCCGCCGTGGTGGTTACGCAAACAAGCGGTAACGGATCGTTGGGGATGGGCAGGCCAAGCGCGGTGCCGCCATTGACAAAGTCCCAGATGTCACCGGGACACTCGTTGCCCTCGGCGTCCGTATGCGGGTTGGCCGCCACCGCGCAGATCCCCTTGCTGCCGTCCATGACCGAACCGCCGCCGAGCGCCAACACAAAATCACAGCCATGGGTACGCGCCATCCAGCCACCCGCGTTAACGGTCTCGCGCAGAGGGTTGGGCTCAATGCGATCGAACAGCTCATGCGCCACGCCGGCGCGATCGAGCTCGGCCTCCAAACGTCCCAGATATCCAAAGCGCTTGACCGAGTTACCGCCGGTGGTAACGATGAGCGCTTTGGTGCCGGGTAGCTTCTGCGCGCCCAGCTCGCTCAGCTTGCCCGCGCCAAACAACACCTTGGTCGGTGCGAAAAACGAATAACCGTTCATACGCGATCTCCTTACTTATATATGTGTCGCGCTGCCGCCATTATAGCGACCGCTGCGAGCGATCATGCCGTCGACAAAGCGCTATCTCAGCTGTAATAATCGGCGTTTGCCCAGATAAAACCTGCCAAAATAAACCTGTCCCTTTTTGGTAGGTAGAATAACCCATAAGGTAAGTATGTTTCTGAGTTATTTCGTGTTGACCCATTTGAGCGGGATGGGGTATAACTCTACTCAACCGCTAGGGATTTTATTGAGAAAGGTGTTCTACCATGAGCAAGAACCTCTCCCAGCAGGTCGTTCTCGACCGCCGCGGCTTTGTCGCCGCCACCTTCGCAACCGTCGCCGGCCTTGGTCTTGCCGGCTGCTCCGACACCAGCGCCGAGGCTGACAAGGGTTCCGCCGCCGGCTCCTCCAAGAGCTCCGAGGATACCGAGGCTTCCACCACGCTCGACGCCAAGGCATTCGACAAGCTCGTTAACAACGGCCCCAAGGCCGATGACGACGCCATCGCCGCCAGCACCTGGGCCACGGCCGTCAAGGACGCCGGCGTCTTTAAGATCGGTGGCGTTCAGACCTCCACGCTCTTCTCCCTCCTCAACGAGAAAGACGGTCAGACCCGCGGCTTCGACGCCGGCATCGCGCAGCTCCTGTCCAACTACATTCTGGGCGAGAACAAGGTCGAGATCACGCAGGTGACCTCGGACACGCGCGAGTCCGTCCTGCAGAACGGCCAGGTCGACGCCGTCTTTGCCACCTACACCATCACCGATGAGCGCAAGAAGCTCGTCTCCTTCGCCGGCCCCTATTACTACACCCAGCAGGCCATCCTGGTACTCGCCGATAACGACGACATCAAGAGCGTCGACGACCTGGCCGACAAGAACGTTGCCGTCCAGTCCGGCTCCAACGGCCCCGCTATCCTGGAGGAGTTTGCCCCCAAGGCCAGTCAGCAGGAGTTCAAGACCGACGAGGAAGCCCGCCAGGCACTCCAGCAGGGTCGCGTTGACGCCTACGTCATCGACAACAACATGCAGCAGAGCGCCCTGGTCCGCGAGCCCGGCAAGTACAAGATTGCCGGCAAGCCCTTCGGCAGCAAGGAGCCCTATGGTATCGGTCTGCCGCTCGATTCCGACGGCGTCGCCTTTGTCAACGACTTCCTTAAGAAGATCGAGGATGACGGCACCTGGACCGAGCTGTGGCAGATCTGCATTGGCGACCGTACGGGCGACACCAATGTTCCCGAGCTGCGCGAGATCGGCGCCTAGGCAGCGAGCCTAGTAACGGCCGCTACGAAACCATACGGAAACGCACGATGCGCTTTATTGCGCTAAACTGTTTCCTCACTGAGTTGTCGGGGCTTCCGTACACACGGGAGCCCCTTTCCTTACCGGCGGGAGGTCCGCATGAGTCTCTCCGAGCTCTGGTCGCTCTATGGCCAGAACTATATCGACGCGCTGCTAGCAACCTGGGGCATGACGCTTGAGTCGTTTGCCATCGCCATGGTGCTGGCCGTCGCCGTCACCGTGATGCGCGTGTCGCCGCTCAAGCCGCTGCGCGTCTTTGGCGACCTGTATGTCCAGGTCTTCCGTAACATCCCCGGCATCGCGCTGCTCATCATCGTCGTCTACGCGCTGCCGCCGCTCAAGGTCGTCCTGCCCTACCGCACCTGCGTCATCGTCGCCACAGTGCTCTTGGGTTCTGCCTTTGGCTCCGAGAACTTTATGAGCGGCATCAACACCGTCGGTGTCGGCCAGGTGGAAGCCGCCCGCTCGCTGGGCATGAGCTTCAGCCGTATCCTCGCCAAGATCGTGATCCCGCAGGCGCTGCGTTCGAGCGTGCTGCCCATGACCAACCTCTTTATCGCCGTCATGCTCACCACCGCGCTCGGCAGTCAGGTGCCGCTTAAACCGCAAGAGCTCACCGGCGTGGTGAGCTACATCAACACGCGCTCGCTTGGCGGCGTCGCTGCGTTCTTTATCTCGGCGCTCGGCTACCTGGGCACGGCCTTTGTGGTGAGCCACATTGGCAACTACATCGATAAGAAGGTGAGGATCCTCCGATGAGCAAGCATTCCTCTCCCGCGCTCACCATGCGCGATGCGCTCTACGAGGCCCCTGGCCCCAAGATGCGCGCCAAGATTCGCGTTGGCACCGCCATCTCGCTTGTTGCCGTCGCCGCGCTCGTTGTCCTCGTGCTGCAGCGCTTTTATGTGACCGGTCAGCTTTCGGTCCATTACTGGTACTTCTTTACGCACCTCACCACCTGGAAGTTCCTGCTTGCCGGCTTTGAGGGCACGGTAAAGGTCGCACTCACCGCCGGCGCCATCGCGCTGGTACTGGGTCTGGCCCTCATGCTCGGCCGCACCAGCGACATTAAGCCGCTGCAGCTGGTCTGCCGCGTGCTCACCGACTTCTTCCGCGGTGTGCCGAGCCTGCTGCTCATCTACTTCTTCTTTTTGGTGCTGCCCCAGTACAAGATCGCGCTGCCGTCGTTTTGGATGCTCACGCTTCCCGTCGCGCTCGCTGCAGCCGGCGTACTTGCCGAGATCTTCCGTGCCGGCGTCAACGCCGTGCCGCGCGGTCAGGTCGAGGCAGCCCAGGCGCTCGGTCTCTCCAAGGCCAAAATCACCTTTAAAATCGTATTGCCCCAGGCGATTCGGTTTATCATTCCGTCGTTGATTTCGCAGCTTGTGGTCGTAGTCAAAGACACCACTGTCGCCTACGTGGTGAGCTACCCCGACCTCATGCAAAACGCCCGCGTACTCATTACCAACTACGACGCCCTCGTGTCGGTCTACCTGGTCATCGCGGTCATCTACATCCTCATCAACGTCGCGATCAACAAGGCCGCTGTCTACGTTTCGCACAAAACCGGCGCGACCATCATCCGCTAACGCTTTACCATTTCGAGTCATAAGGAGCCGAGCACCATGGCACAGAGCACCTCTTCCACCGGCAATCAGCCGCTGATCGAGCTCAGACACGTCGATAAGCACTACGGCGATCTGCACGTCCTCAACGACATCAATCTCTCGGTCGACCGTGGCGAGGTCGTCGTCGTGATCGGCCCCTCGGGCTCGGGCAAGTCGACCATGTGCCGCACCATCAACCGCTTGGAAACCATCGACTCGGGCGAGATCCTCATCGAGGGCGAGCCCCTGCCGCAGGAAGGCAAGGACCTTGCCCGCATGCGTGCCGAGCTGGGCATGGTGTTTCAGCAGTTCAACCTGTTCGCACATATGACCGTGCTGCAGAACGTCATGCTGGGGCCGGTCGACGTGCTGGGCGTGTCCAAGGAGGAGGCCCGTGAGCGCGCCATGGACCTGCTGAGCCGCGTGGGCGTGGCCGAGCAGGCCGACAAGGTACCCGCACAGCTTTCGGGCGGCCAGCAGCAGCGCGTGGCCATCGCCCGTTCACTCGCCATGCAGCCCAAAGCCATGCTCTTTGACGAGCCCACGAGCGCCCTCGATCCCGAAATGATCAACGAGGTGCTCGAGGTCATGGTGCGCTTGGCCCAGCAGGGCATGACGATGATCGTCGTCACGCACGAGATGAACTTCGCCCGCCGCGTGGCCGACCGCGTCGTGTTTATGGCCGACGGCCAGATCGTGGAGACCGGCACGCCCGACGAGTTCTTCGACCACCCCCAGACCAAGCGCGCCCAGGACTTCCTCAACTCCATCAAGGGCCACTAACCCAATTGCCATATCTGCTCGCCATGACCATCCAAACTCGAAAGCAACACCTATGATCGGAACTCGCACTTCATCGTCATACACCCCGCACGTCGACGTCGATCCCGCCGACCGCCCGCTCATCCTCGTCGCGCCGCGCTGGGAAGAAGCGAAGCCCTATTTGAGCGAAACGCTCTCCCCCAACGAGGAAATCGCAAGTGTCTTTGTCGATGCCATTCTTGCCGCCGGCGGCCTGCCGCTGCAGATGTCTATTACCGAAGACGTCGATGTTATCCGTCATTACGTCGATATCGCCGACGGCATCGCCATTCCTGGCGGCCCCGATGTCAATCCCAAACGTTGGGGCGATGATCGACCCTACGACCCCACCCTCTGCTGCGAGATCCGCGATAGTTTTGAGTTTAAGCTGGTCGACGAGGTACTCCGCGCCAAAAAGCCGCTCTTTACCACCTGCCGCGGCACGCAGTTGCTCAATGTCGCCACTGGCGGCACCCTGTGCATGGACATGCCGAGCCTGGGCGCTCGCGAGGGCCGCACGCAGTGGCGCCATACCCACGTGCTCAACGACCCCGTGCATCCCGTCGAGGTCGTGCCGGGCTCGCTGCTCGACCGCGCGGTTGGCGGACACAGGCTGATCCAAACCAACTCCGCACACCACTGCTGCGTCGATCGTCTGGGTAAGAGCACGCGTTTGGTCGCCAAGGCAACCGACGGCGTTCCCGAGTGCATCGAGGTCGAAGGCCAACCATTCTGTCTAGGCGTGCAATGGCATCCCGAGTACACGTGGAAGACGCTCGAGACCGACTTTAACCTGTGGAAGTCGTTTGTCGAGGCAGCGGCAAAGGTCAAGCAGGCCCGTTAGTTCACGGACAGCACAACACAAAAGGGCGCCCCGCCGGCCACATGGTCCGACGGGGCGCCCTTTTACCTATATGTGGCCGGGGCACGTAGCCCTAGGCTCGCAAGCGCTTATTCAGCCGCTTCGCGCAGGGCCGACATCGTGGCCGCATATTGCTGCTGCAGCGCGTGCATTCCCTCGCGAGCGCCGTCAACAGTATCGGCGCCGCGCAGCGCTTCGGTTACCACGACCGCCGGCTCGTACAGATTATCGAATCCCAGGTTCTGGCTCACGCCCTTGAGCGTGTGCGCTGCCATAAACGCACTCTTGGCGTCTCCTGCCGCCATGGCGGCCTCCAGCTTATCCATGCTCTCGTCATCCAAAAACTTGAGGGCAAAGCGGGCAAGCATTTCCTCGCCCATCAGCCGAGCGCACGCATCGTCATAATTAGCGCCGATCTTCTTATACGCCTCACGCATGGAAATCATGGATTAAAAACTCCTTTGGTCAAACTAAATCGTGGGAAACGCGACGACGTCGGCGGGGCGTGCCAACGTCTCGGCAATTTGGTCTTGCACCTCGAGCAGGCAATCGAGCAGCAGCGGGTTAAAGGTGCCGCACTTACCGTCCAGGATCATCTGGATTGCCTCCTTGTGCGGGATAGCGTCCTTGTACACGCGCACGCTCGTCAGCGCATCGTACACGTCAGCCACCGAAACCACCTGCGCGGCAATGGGAATTTCGTCGCCCTTAAGGCCATCGGGATAACCCTTGCCGTCCCAGCGCTCGTGATGCCAACGCGCAATCTGGTACGCATATTCCATAAGCGCATTGCCGGCGTGATGGCTACCCAGCTCAAGCAGCATGTCGGCGCCGATCGTGGTATGCGTCTTCATAATCTCGAACTCCTCGGACGTAAGGCGTCCGGGCTTGTTGAGAATCGCATCGTCAATCGACATCTTGCCGATATCGTGCAGCGCCGAAGCCAGGGCGATCGTAGAGCGTTCCTCATTGTCGAGGGAGACCGTGCCGCTACGCTGGACCAGACAGCCAAGCAGCAGCTCGGTCAGCTTCTCGATGTTCGTAACGTGCCTGCCGCTCTCGCCGTTTCGAAGTTCCATGACGCCGGCCATGATGTCGATGAGCATGCGACTGTTCTTGACGCGCTCGTTGTACTGCTGGGACAGCAGGCTCGTCAGGCGGCGCTGTTTGGCGTACAGGCGGATGGTGTTGCTCACGCGGCGGCGCACGATACGGGAGTCAAACGGGCGGTTGATATAGTCCGAGGCGCCCAGCTCGTACGCGCGCAGAACCATATCATCGGAATCTTCGCTCGAAATCATGATGACAGGCAGATTGTCGATGCCCGATCGGCGCGACAGATCGGCTAGCACCTCAAAGCCGCTTATGCCCGGCATGACAATGTCCAGCATCACGAGCGACAACTCATCGCCATAGCGGTCGACCATGTCGAGCGCTGTACGACCGTTGTCGGCCTCGAGGATGCAATACTCGTCCTTGAGCATCTCGCTGAGAATGGCTCGGTTCATCTCGGAGTCATCGACAATAAGCACCAAAGGCTTTTCGCTTTGGAAGGCCTCGATGGAATCGGCATCGGTCACGACCGTACCGGATTTTGCCTTAGCGCGGCTCAATAATTGGACAGCACGGCCAACGCCCTCATCGACCGTCTCGCCATGAATGCGAACGCCACCAACACATGCCGTCAAGCTCACGTACTCATGGCCCGGAACAATCGTGGAACGAACGGCATCGGACACCTGATGCAGGCGACGGGTGAAGTCATCGGAGGGAATATTGGGCATGACGACCACAAACTTGTCGCAGCCATAGCGCACAAGCTCGTCAGTCGAACGAATTCCGCTGCGTATGGCTGTCGCCACAGCACCGAGTGCAAGGTCGCCGGCATGACGACCACACGTATCGTTGAAGACCCTAAAATCATCAAGGTCGATCACCGCCACGCCGGCCTTCATGCGGGCGCTACGAAGCTTTTCCTCGTAATATCGGCGATTGCGCACGCTCGTCAGCACGTCGGTGTAGACAAGGTCCTCTTCCGCGGCCTCTTGCTCATCAATCGGACGCACCATCAGCAAGACGTGAGGCTCGCCCTCGACCTTCAGAGGGCGTAGACGGGCGCGATACTCAGTGCCATCATTGAGCAGTTGCTCCGACACCTCATCGGAGTCTGCCAAAGCCTCAAGACTCGACTGACGCAGACAAGGGCAGCGATCGCCGGCGAGCAAGCAGTTAGGCTCGCTCTTAATCTGATCGGCCGACAGCAAACGCACCACGGGGTAGGTCTTCGCGACACGGGCGACCTCAGCGGCAGCCTCCTCGTCGGTTAGATTGACCTCGTGATTATTGAGCATATGGGGCCCTTTCGATAGTTTCGCATGGTAGCGGTGGGTTCCAAATGCTACAAGGGTAACACCTTGTCGATGCAGGTAAGTACGTGAATGCTGTTACATTTTTATGAGTTGGCAGGCGGCGCGATTGAAGTCGCAGACGTGAGGTTTTGAGCACATTTGTTAACACGGCCGAAACGTTTGCGGGTGAAGCCTGCTTTGGCCATTGCGGGTGTTAGAGCCCCAGGATGCCACGGACAGCCCGGGCAGCCGCTGCCGGGCGATCGCGCAGACCGTTATGCGCGCCCGGGATCGTCACGAGAGGGCAATCGAGATATTCGGCAGCCGCTCGCGTGCCAGCCTCGCGGGGCGTGCCAATCGAGAGCTCGCCCAGGAGCACGGCGGCCACCGTTTTTGACGCGCGAACGCTATCCCAATCGGGAACGCAGGTCATAGTAATCCCGTATTCGTTTGCCATGAAACTGCGGCCGTTGCGCAGGGCATGCTTGGCTTCCGCTTCGGTCGTTCCAGGAGCCTCGGGGTCCAAGTCGCCGAGGGCTCCCAAGAAAAGCCGGAGCGCCCTTGAAACCTTTCCAGCCGCAATCATATCGAGCAAAACCGGAGCTGCGCCCATGCCGATGCCTTCGGCCGATACAGCCGGCTCATGCAGAATCGCACGGGCGACGAGATGGGGTTCGGTACGAAGAAGCTCCAGCGCCACCAACGTACCGGCGCTGTGCGCAAGCACATTTGTCGGAGCGCCAACGTGTTCGATCACGGCTTGCAGATCGGCGGCCTGAGCGGCAAGATCATAGCTGCCGTCTGCCGCATCGCTGCTGCCACCACAGCCGCGGCGGTCGTAGGCAATTACGCGGTAGTTGCGACTGAGCTCACAAGCGATGCCGTCGAAAAATGTGCCGTCGACACAAGCGCCGTGCACGCACACCAAGGCAGGAGCATCAGGCGACACATCCGGGTCGGCATATTCGCGACAGGCAATCGTGGTGCCCGCATTCTCGACCGTAAAATCCATGTTGTGCCCCCATCATCAATGCTCATCCAGTTGCACGTCAGCACGGTTGGATGGACCCGCATTGCTTTACGCCTTGTTAACAGATTAACTGTACCCGACCCGAGGCTTTTCATGGCACGGCATCATGAGCGACGTGAAAAAACGAAACTTGTAAAGCAAGAGCCCGCACCTCGCTTTGGAGCCGATGCTATGCTTAGGCGCAATAGTCTTGAGGAGCATATGCCTATGTCTACATTTTTGAATGCCAGCCCCATCTTTGGACCCGTTCGCAGCCGTCGCCTTGGTCTCTCGCTCGGCGTCAACATGATGCCGGCCAGCGGCAAAATCTGCACGTTCGACTGCATTTACTGCGAAAACGGCCTCAACGCCGAGCGCCCCTGCCACGAGCCGTATAACACGGCTGCCGTGGTGCTCGATGCACTCGAGGCAAAGCTGCGCGAGATGGCAGCCGAGGGCGAGCTCCCCGATGTGATCACCTTCGCAGGCAACGGCGAGCCCACCGCCGCACCGGAGTTTCCGCAGGCCATTGCCGGCGCCGTCGCGCTGCGCGACGAGCTTGCCCCAAACTCCAAGATCGCCGTGCTCTCCAACGGCACGCGCGCCGACCGCCCCGAGGTGTACGACGCGCTCATGATGGTCGACGACAGCATTCTTAAGCTCGATACCGTCGACCCGGCGTTTATCCAGCTGCTCGACCAGCCCGTTGGCCCCTACGACGTCAAGCACCAGATCGAGACGTTCGCAAGCTTTAACGGTCACGTTATTATCCAGACGATGTTTTTGAGCGGTGAGTACCGGGGCAAGCCCATCGACAACACCGGCGAGGAGTACGTTGCCCCCTGGCTCGCGGCGCTTGAGCGCATTCGCCCGCAAGAAGCGACCATCTACACGGTGGCGCGCGAGACACCGGTCGCCGGCCTTGCCAAAGCAGCGCCCGAGGTGCTCGACGCCATTGCCGCGCGCGTCCAAGCCCTCGGCATCCCCTGCCAGGTGAGCTACTAACAAAACCACGCAGCAGCTAGTGCCCGCCATCCCGCCCCATCAGTTGCGGTGATATAGTTCCTATTTGTGCTGTTAAACCGCTTAAATCGGAACTATATCACCGCAACTTTTATGGACGCGTGGGTGGGCTATACTAGCTGCGAATGAAAGGAAGTTAGCCATGTATGACAAAGGACCCGTGCCCGGCCGCAACGACGCTTGCTGGTGCGGCAGCGGCAAGAAATACAAGAAATGCCATAGCGCCTTTGATGAGCGCCTCGAGCGCTTGTGGGAAGAGGGCTGGGAGGTTCTGCCCCGCACGCTCTACAAGACACCCGCCGATATCGAGGGCATCAAGCGCTCCGCTGCCATCAACGTGGGCGTGCTCGACTACGTAGGCGAGCACATCGCCGCGGGCATGACCACCAACCAGATCGACCAGATGATCTACGACTACACCGTCGAGCATGGTGGCACGCCGGCCGACCTCAACTACGAGGGCTACCCCAAGAGCGTGTGCACCTCGATCAACGACGTGGTCTGTCACGGTATCCCCTGCGATGCGGACGTGCTGCACGAGGGCGACATCATCAACGTTGACTGCTCCACGATCTTGGACGGCTACTTTAGCGACTCGAGCCGTATGTTCTGCATCGGCGAGGTCTCTGCCGAGCGCCAGCGCCTGGTCGAC
>CABUTH010000033.1 GCA_902494465.1 uncultured Collinsella sp. | reverse complement strand
GCGGGCGCAAACTGGGTGACGGCCCCAGCCATATCGTGTTTGAGTCCATGCACGAGGGCGCCACCGACGTACACGACCGCGAGCCATACCTCACCAAAACCACCGACGGTAAGCTGCTCAAATCGTCGACGATCTTTATCCGCAACGATGAGGGCAAGCCCGTCGGCATTTTGGGCATTAACTTTGACATTACGCTCATGAAGGCTTTTGAGCGTTCGCTCGACGCCTTTACCGGCACCGGCGGCACGGGCTATACCGAGCCCGAGCCCATTACCAAGAACATCGGCGACCTGCTCGAGGACCTGCTGCACGAGTGCGAGCAGTTTGTGGGCAAGCCCGCGGCACTCATGACCAAAGACGAGCGCATTCGTGCCATTGGCTACCTCGACCGTCGCGGCGCCTTCCTCATTTCCAAGTCGAGCGAGCGCGCCTGCGAGTTCTTTGGCATCTCCAAGTACAGCTTCTATAGCTACCTCAATGAGGCCAAGGCGGCGGCCGGCGACAAGTAGGCACTCGCATGGATTGCCCCTCCCCTTTTGGGCGCGAGTTCTGGAAAGCACGAATCCAAGACCGAGCAGCTTGGGAAGTTCCATATAATCGATGTCATTAGTATTTCGAAAGGATGGAACAGAATGGCGTTGAGCAAGGCATCATGCACCGCTCGCGGATTGATTCCGGCAATTGGTGGACATGTGCACCACATGTTCGATGAGAGTGAAGACGACCTGTTTTCGCTGAGCCTTGACGACGTGATGGATGATCGCCCGTGGACCGCCGACGAACTCATGAGCGGCGGGGCTCGCCCGTCAAACCCCAATCCCGCACTTGCGCCTAAGACCGCATCTGCGCCGACTCCTGCGCAGTCGCCTGTTTCGACGCCCGCGCCTACGCCCGCACCCACTTCGGCGCCCACGCCCGCTCCCCGCCCCGCAAGCGACCCGTCCGAGACGGCGGCATTTCTCGCTGCAGCGACGCAGGGCAAATCGGCCGACAGCACCGTTATGTACAGCGCCCAGCAGTTGCCTGTTCCTGCGGCACGCAAGCCTCCGGTCGCAAGGCTCGATGAGCCCGTTGCCCATCAGGTTGCCTACGATTCCTGGGCTGCAGCCGATCTGGATGAGACCTCTACCGGCATGCCGGCGCTCGACGTTCCAGTTAACCCGCTTTTTGCCGCCAACACGAGCGCCGCGGACTATGAGGGCGGTGCGGCATATTCCGATTATTCCGATGGCTATGCTGGCAACGGTCGCATCGAGACCGAGGATTATGGCACCGCATCGAGCGATTATCTCAACGATCCGTACGCTGCCACGCCCGCACCGGAATATGACCCGGAGGCCGCGTCCGCGCCGGCGTATACCAAAAGCACGGGCGAAGAGCGCTTCGCCGATTATTACGCCGAGGAAAAGGCGCTGCGTTTCTCGGAATTTCCGCAGGCAGTCAAGGTTGCCTTTATCGCCATTATCATTGCCCTGCTCGGTGTCATTGCGTTTGAGGGATTCCAGCTGTTCCGCGGCCCCACCCAAGCGGAGTCGGAAACCCAGCAAAAAGAGGACGATAACCAGTACCTGGACATCAACACCCTCAAGGGCGACCCCAACGACGGAGACGACGAGTAGCGAGGGCTGAAGGCAGCCGCAGGATCCCGCATCCAGCATCGGCTTCTAAGTACTGTTTTGTCATCCAACTACACTTTTCCGAAGTTTTAAGGTGCCTATTTCGACACTTTTCCGTACTTTTACACGGCTGATTTCGACACTTTTCCGGATGAAAGCCAAATAATCACTTGGGAAACCAACGCCATCCGCGCGTCATTTCGCGGATGGCGCTTGATTTCTGTCCGTACACGTTGAGTCCGTACACGTTGATAGACTCCATCTTGCCCGCAAGGAGCGGGCGCGTTTTATCCAGAGTCGGGGTAGAGAGTTGGCTCCACGATCCCGACGCCAACCGGCCAAGAGGCACGGTGGCCCTGCCAACATTGATGAAAGGAGTCCGTATGGACAATTTCTCCGTGCGCAGTGAGCGCAACTTCCACAACCTGGCAGCCAAGCCAAAACGAATGCATCTTCTGGACGAGCCGAGCGGCTATGCCTCGGCCATGGTCAAGAACAGCCTCTCCCACCAGATGCGCTTCACGGTACAGAAGCTCGAGGAAGAGCTCTGCGCTGCTGGCAATCCGCATGTGCTACAGATTAAGTTGTTCGGAGACGATTTGCGTGAGCCGTCTAGCTGGAAGCTCTTTGCCGACGGCGCGTGCGTCGCAAGCGGCTCGGGCGACTTTGCCCGCGAGTGCTTCTGCGAGGGAGCTGAGGTGTTTCTGGACCTGTGTCGCGACGCCGTACGCACAGCCGAGCTGCGGCAGTGGAGCGAAAGGGAGTATGAGCTGTTGAGTGCGGCCCGCGGGATTGCGATGGTTTAGGCAGACAGACCAGACAGCTCGTCATACTGGTTGATGCTTCGATTCAAACAGCAGTGCGAAGTCGCGCTTACAGCCCTGCCATGCCAAACCGAATGGCGTTCTCCAAAGGCCTACCTCCCCTCCGCCTTCAGCCTCAGCAGCAGGTCGCCCAGCTCGGGGCACTTGCTGGAAAGGCGCGTCTGGGCTCGCTCGCCCCTCCCCCACCGCTGGCGGACTTCCTGGACGTGCGGGCTCACGCGGTAGTCCCCATCCATCACCTGCTTGAGCAGCTTGGCGGTCACGCGCGCATCGGCTAAGGCGCTGTGGGCGTGACCCGTCGACTCGTCGAACTCGATGCCAAACCACGTTGCCGCGTCACTCAAAGAGACGCACCCGTGGCTGCCCACGTCCATGATCGAAGTGTAAAACGCCTGCAGGTCGGCCCAGTCCGTAGGGAATGCGGAAAGGTCCATGTGCTTTGCCTGGCACTCGGTCATAAGCTGTCGATGATCCGCCCCGCTCCAGCAAACTATCTGGGCGGAGTAGCGACCGATCCAATCGCCGAGTCTTTTGATCACCACATAGAGCGGATCAGCCATCGCGGTGTCCACGGCCGATATCCCCGTAAGCTCGCGGACGGGAAACGCAACGCCTTCGGTAAATTCTGTCTGCACAAACTGCGAGAACTCGCCTATAACGTTGCCGCGGTTATCGAGCTTAACCGCGCCGACCTCGATAATCTCGTTGCGCAACCCGCGGCG
This sequence comes from uncultured Collinsella sp., assembly GCA_902494465.1. GTDB lineage: Bacteria > Actinomycetota > Coriobacteriia > Coriobacteriales > Coriobacteriaceae > Collinsella. The sequence continues at coordinate 11,502 of CABUTH010000033.1, read as the reverse complement.
CTGGCGCTGCCTTGGCACCGGCGCAAACTCAAAGTCCAGCACGATCTGGCGCGCAAAGTTCGTCGTATCGATAGCCGAGATACACGGCGTCTTTTTGTCTGGCACGGCGAGGGCCTTTCTCCGTCAGCTGCCGCCTGTTTCACAGGCAGCTACATTGCCGTAAGGATAGGCGCTCGTGCGGACATGAAATCGCCCAGCGCGGCTACCCGGCATCCTTGCGTAAAGCTGCGTTTTGAGATGGTCAGATCGCTGTTATTATCGAACATATATTCGTATTTATGGCTGCAGTTTGATAGACTGGTTATTGTTGACGGCAGTTCCATGTGCCGGGCAGCGCCCTCCATGCGACGGGAGGTGATGCCCATGACCGATCTGATTGATTTCGTGAAGCTCCTGACCTCTTTGGTCTCGCTCCTCACGGCGCTTATCGGACTTTCCGAGGCACTTAAGCAGCGTACGAAGCAAAAGAAGAGGGGTCGACGCCGTTAAGGCATTGACCCCTTGAACTAAGTAACGGCGCTGCCCAGCTATCACCCTTGGGCTGCCGTCGACTTTATTCTACCTACGGTTGCCAGGTTTAACAAATGAATTTTCAGTAATGGAGCCCCGGAGCCCGCTCGCTCAACCACCTGGCCATCGGATTAGCCGGATTCTGGGACACGCCTTCCGTCCCAGGCCTCTACCGGAAAATGCGTCCCACCCTGAGGCTCAATTCCGGAACACGGTTTCCGTTTGAAGCCCCGATGGGAAAGCGTGTCCCGTTCCGAGAGCTCATTCCTGGATGCAGTTTCCGCTAGAGATGCCACCGGGAAAGCGTATCCCGTTTTGGAGCCAAATTCCGGGTCGTAGTTTCCGCCTGAGGGCCGATCCGGAAACGGCATCCCATTCTGAAGCCGAAATCTGGGACACGCTTTCCGCCAAGGGTTGCAAAAGGAAAGCGCATCCCATTCCGAGCATCACATCAGAGCGCGCTTGGTTATCTCCGCTCGCACATCTCGGCAAACGAAATCAGCTTGGCATCTCCCCTGCTCGCCGCAGCTTCCTGACATCCTTGCGTAAAGCCACGCTTCGAGAAGATCACGTAGCTTTTATGCTGCCGCCTAAAGAGCTCGCTTCGGTACACGAGCTTTTCCAGAACATCCTCGCCTACCGGTTCACTGCGCCATTTGCACTCCGCAAACAGCGCAGTGCCCTCGCCATCGTCAACAATCAAGTCGATTTCTTCCTGCGCATGCGTGCGATTATCCGTCCCCCACCAGCGCCCGACGCTCGCCGGAACCACATCGAGCCGGCCCGCGCGCGCGAGTTCGTAAACATATTGCCTGCATATAAGCTCAAAGACCGTACCCATGTAATCCGATACGTACGGCTCAATACGCTTATACGCCATCTCGGCCATATCGTTTTGAATCAGCCCGATGTTCTGCGGAACAAACTTGTACCAGAACCTAAACATCTGGTCGCTCAGCAGATACACGGCTCGCTTATTGCTCGTCTCGTTTAGGGGCAGCTCGCGCTCGACAATCCCAAGCGACGCCAGCTTATCCACATAGCCCTTTACGTTGCTCGCAGGGATTCCCGTAGAGCTCGCAATCTCCGAGATCTTCGAGCGCCCCTGAGCAATTGCTTGCACGATCGCATCATATTGCTCGGGATTGCGGCACTCTTGCAATAGCAGGTTACTCGGCTCCTCAAAGAGATAGCCCGTAGGAGTAAGAAAAAGACGTTTGATGTTGTCCTTGAGCGGTGCGGCAGGATCGACTTTCTCGATATATGCAGGAATGCCGCCCGTCATGCCATAGCAAACTGCAGCGTCTTCGCGACCCATGCTCTGCCACAGGCCGAGGGTCGTCATAAAATCGAGCGGCAAGATCTTAAACTGGGCCGTACGCCTACCGTATAGTGGGCTCTCGTAGCCCAACACCTGTTCCTCCATAAACGAAAGAGACGAGCCGCACAGGATAAGCATGAGCTTGGTCTCTTTGTACAAGTGATCGATCTTGTCTTGCAGCAACGAGCTGATCTCGGGATTCGATTGGACGAGATAGGGATACTCGTCAATCACAACAATCAAACGTTCCGTGCGAGCCATGGTGGCCAACGCATCGAATGCCTCGTCAAAACTACGAAACGACACACCTGCAGCACCAACCGAACCCGCAAGTATCGCCTGGCTAAAGCCGTGCAGGTTTGCCACTGCATTGGTACGACGAGCTTGAAAGTAAATAGCCTTCTTACCTTGGATGAACTCTGTGATAAGGCGCGTTTTACCCACGCGACGGCGGCCGTAAATCACAGGCATCTCAAAGGAGCCCGTGCCATACAGTCGATTGAGCTCGGACATTTCCGCTGTTCTTCCGATAAACATAGGGCCATCCTTCCTTCACGTTATAGCTAGCCATATTATACCTTCCTATAATATAGCTAGCTATAACGTAATTCGACAGGCAGCGCACGCAAAAGGGGCGGTACACCACCGCACGTGGACCGTTCCGGAAAATGCATCCCGTTCTGGAGCCAAAACTGGGCCGTAGTTTCCGCAGATACAAGACGACAATCCGTCGCCCTTATCACAGACCTTCAAACATGCGATCCAGAGACACAAAACAGCAGATAGAATGCTCTTTTTCAAAAAAGTACACGTCCCGAAACTTACCCATTCTTCATAACTCGCTACCGTTCAAGGTCGCCAATTACCGCCCACCGATTCAGCTTCAAAAAATGACGTCAAAACCCGGCCATCTGCCTGCATGGTTAGATTTTGGTCAGCTTTTGGTCAGCTGAGCGGCAAGTTCCAGCTGATACGTTTTTGCTACCCAAAAGGAGGCGGTAGCTCATGACCCATTGCAATGACCAGCTCATCGACCAACTGCTCACTCAAGCCGAACAAGAGGGGCGCTGTCTGATTCCCCCGAGCACGGCGATCCGAAAAGCGCTCCTTCGGCGCACCAGCGGCACGGTTGTCTCGCCCATGCCGGGGTTGTTTGCGCGAAAAACGCGCTGGGATGAACTCAACCGAGCGCAACGCCATTGCGAAATCCTCCGCGCCCTTGCGATCATCCATCCCGATTGGACGTTCTGCTCGTTTTCGGCAGCTTGCCTGCTGGGGCTCGAGGTCTCGTGGCGACACCTGAACGTCGTGCATGTTTGCAGCTCGACAAAGCCGTCGGCTCGTCCGGGCGCACATATTCAGCGACACCAGATTGAGCCGGCCGGAGCAATACGCAGAGCCGGCATATCGGTAACGCCGCCCATCCAAACGGCCACAGATTGCCTGCTGCAAACTGGTTTTGCCGACGGCATGCCCATTGCCGATTCGGCGATCTCAAAGCTCGGCCTTGCGTCGGAACAGCTGATGGAGGCCGTTGAGCAACGAGCGACTGCCCGCAATGGTCGCGCGATTCGCACCGCCCTCACAACGCTTCGATATGCCGACGCCCGCGCCGAGAGCGGCGGGGAATCGGTCGCCCGAGCCATCATGATCGAGACGGGCTTTGCGCCCGACTGGCTTCAATACAAGCTGACGGACCCCTTCGATTCGGCCAAGCCCATACGAACGGACTTTGCCTGGGAGCGCCAGGCGCGGGAACTCACGCTGGGCGAGCTCGACGGGCTCATCAAATATACCGACCAGACCATGCTGGCCGGACGCACCACCGCCGAGGCGCTCGTTGCCGAACGACAGCGCGAGGCGCACCTATCGCTCTACGGTCACCCTCTGCTGCGCTTTACCATGAACGAGGTCCGCTCGGCAGGAATGCTCGCCAAAAAGCTGCAGACGGCAGGCATCCGGCAGACCGCTCTACCGACGTGGCTCAACGACGTGGAGCTGTAGGAGCTGCTAGGCCGTGCATCGCCGGATCGCATCCCCCCTATCTGGGCCGCGTTTTCCCAACGGCCACGCCAACGGAAAGCGCGGCCCAGCCTGGACGCTCAAAACGGGATGCACTTTCCGGATGGCGGGCCTAGCGGAAAGCGTGTCCCGGAATCAGGTCTCGGAACGGGTCGTGCTTTCCGGTTGAGTCCTTCAGCGGAAACCGCATCCCAAAATAAACGCTCAAACTGGGATGCACTTTCCAAACGGCCGGCCAGCGGAAAACACATCCCATTCTGAGGCACGATTCCGGGACGCAGTTTCCGCATGCGGCCCCGTTGGGAAAGTTAATCCCGTTCCGAGGCTGGATTCCGGGACGCAGCTTCCGCATGCGGAGGCGCTCCAAACAAAAGGCCCCGGCTCGCGATGGAGCTGGGGCCAAAGGCGCAGCATATACAGTTGATGTTGAGCGCGAACAGCTCGTCAGCAATGACCGTCCGCGCCCTACCCTACCCGCGGTTGCGGACGCGGCTGTAAGGCGTATCCACCATGGGCAGATCTGGACGCAGTTTGCCGTCAAACGCGCGGTAGGCGTTCTGTACGGCGGGCGCCGTGGGAATCGTTGCGATCTCTCCAATGCCCTTGCCGCCGTATGCCACGGGCAACAGCTCGTCCTTCTCCACGTAAATGGCGTGGATATCCGGAATCTCGGGCGCACGGAACAACCCGAGCGTACCGTACCTTGCCTGGGGTACGCAGTCCTTGAGCGGCCAGTCCTCGGTAAGCGCATAGCCCATACCCATGAGCACGCCGCCTTCGATCTGACCCTGGATGGAGATGGGATTGACCACCTTGCCGGAATCGTGCGCGGCATAGACCTCGCTCACGCGGCCGTCATCATCCAAAATGACCACATGTGTGGCAAAGCCGTAGCAGATGTGGCTCTTGGGGTTGGGAACATCCGCACCCAGCTTGTCGGTCGGCTCCAGGTACACGTAGCCAAACTCGCATCCCTCGAGCGCCTTGATGGCGGCCGCGGGATCCTGAGGATGCATACCCTGGCCGGCGACGAGCTCCTGCGTGTGCAGCTGATAGGCGCGACCGTCGTCGTACTCGATCTTGACGCCGTCGCCATGCGCGCTCACGGGAGTATCGGGTGCGGGCTTGCCGGCCTCGATGTCAAGCATGGCATCGCGCAGCAGGAAGGCGGCACCGCGCACGGCCTCGCCGGTCACGACCGTCTGACGCGAGCCAGACGTGGTGCCGGAGTCGGGAGCGTTCTCGGTAGAACACTCGCCGTTGGCAATACAGTGAAGCGGCAGACCGCATGCCTCGGCAACGTCCTGCAAAAAGACGGTGTTGCAGCCCTGGCCGATGTCGGACGTGGCGGCATAGACCACGGCCACGCCGTTCTCGACGCGAATCTTGCAGCGGCCGGCATCGGGCAGGCCCACGCCCACGCCGGCGTTCTTCATGGCGCAGGCGATACCAGCGTGTCCGGGATGCGCGTAGTAGGCATCCTTGACCTCGAGCAGCGTCTCCTTCAGTGCCGTGGAGCAATCGGCAATCTGGCCGTTGGGCAAAACCTCGCCCGGCTCGATGGCGTTACGGTAGCGGATCTCCCACGGATCCAGGCCGACCTTCTCGGCCAGCAGGTCGATCAGGCTCTCGAGCGCAAACTCGGACTGGCAAACGCCAAAGCCGCGGTACGCACCGGCGGGCGGGTTGTTGGTGTAGTAGCCAAAGCCGCGAATGTCGGTGTTCTGGTACTTGTAGGGGCCGACGGCATGCGTACAGGCGCGCTCGAGCACCGGGCCGCACAGCGACGCGTAGGCGCCGGTATCAAAGTTGATCTCGCAATCCAGGCCGGTAAAGTTGCCCTCGGCGTCGCAGCCCAGTGTAAAGGTGCCGTCCATGGCGTGACGCTTGGGATGGAAAGCGAGCGACTCGGCACGCGTGAGCTTACACTTCACAGGACGCTGGAACTTATATGCGGCGAGCGCGGCCAAGTGCTGGATGGACACGTCCTCCTTGCCGCCAAAGCCGCCACCCACGAGCATGGTCTCGACGACCACGCGCTCGGGCTCGCTATCCCAGCCAAACATGTGAGCGCACTCTTTGCGCGTGTCGTAGGCGCCCTGGTCGGTCGACTGCACCTTGACGCCATTCTTGTACGGGAAGGCAACGGCGCACTCGGGCTCCAAGAAGGCATGCTCGGTAAAGGGCGTGGTAAAGCGCTGCGTCACGGTAAACGCGCTCTCTGCCAGCGCCTTGGCGGCGTCACCGCGCGTCACGTGACGGCTCTGGCACACGTTGTCCTTGAGCTCCACCGTGTTGCCAAAGGCAAAGAAGCTGTCGTGCAGGCGCGAGGCGTCGGCAGACCTGGCCTCGGCGATGTTGCGCACGGGCTCCAGCGGCTCGTAATCAATCTTTACGAGCTTCTTGGCCTTCTCGAGCGTCGCCTCGTCCTCGGCAACCACCAGCACGATGGCATCGCCCACGCAGCGGGTGATGTCGCCCTGGGCGATCATGACGTCCCAGTCCTGGATAAGGTGGCCGACCTGGTTGACCGGCACGTCCTCGGCGCGCAGGATGCCAACCACACCGGGTAGGGCCTCGGCCTTGGAGGTATCGATGGAGAGCACGCGGGCACGCGGATACTTGGAGCGCACGGCGCTGGCGTAGGTCAGGCCCGGCTGGTCGATCTCGTCGATGTCGTCGGGATACTTGCCCTCGCCGAGCACCTTCTTGCGCACGTCAATACGGAAGGCGCGCTTGCCCACGCCGTAGTCATCGCCGCGCTCCAGGTCCTCGTCGATCTGCTTTTCGCCGCGGAGCACCGCAGCGGCCAGCGAGATGCCCTCGATAATCTTTTTGTAGCCGGTGCAGCGACAGACGTTACCGCGAATGGCGTACTTGATCTGCTCCTCAGTGGGCTCGGGGTCCTCGGCGATGAGCGCCGCACCCGCCATGACCATGCCGGGAATGCAAAAACCGCACTGCACGGCGCCCACGGCGCCAAAGGCGTACACAAAGGCCTCGCGCACGTCCTCGGGCAGGCCCTCGACGGTCACGATGTTGCGGCCGGCGGCAAGAGCGGTGGTCAGCACGCACGCCTTGACGGCCGCACCGTCCACATGAATGGTGCAGGTGCCGCAGGCGCCCTCGGAGCAGCCGTCCTTGGCGGAATGGATATGCAGGTCGTCGCGCAGGTAGCGCAGCAGCGGTTTATTCTCCGTCGTCGTGCGCTCGACGCCGTTAACGGTAAAAGTGAATTCCTGTGCCATGGTGATTCCCTTCTACACGCCGGCGGCGATGCCGGTGCGGTCGTGGATGGCGCCATGCGGGCAGACGACGGCGCACATGCCGCACGACAGGCAGTCCACGCCGTCGATATGGGCGCAGTTGTCCTCGATGCGGATAGCGCCGGCAGGGCACTTTTTGGCGCACATACCGCAACCGATGCAGCTCGTGTCGCAGACCTTGCGCGCAATGGCGCCCTTATCGGTGTTGTTGCAGCGCACCAGAATGTTCTGGTAGCCGGGGACGAAGGCAATCACGCGCTGCGGGCACGCCATGCCGCACAGGCCACAGCCCGTGCACTTGGAGCGGTCCACGCGGGCGATGCCATCGACCAGCGCAATGGCGCCGTGGGGGCAGGCCGTGACGCAGGCGCCACAGCCAATGCAGCCTTCGCTGCAGTGGGCGTCGCCGCCTGCGGAGGCGCAACCGCTTCCGCAGGCAACGTAGGCCACGTTATGTTGAATGGATTTGGCCATAAGAGACTCGCCTATTTCTTAAGAAGGTACGAATAGTTGTCGCGCACAGCCCTGATGGTCAGGCGGACGGCCTCGGGAAGACCGGTGTTGACGGCATCGACCGAGACGGTGCGGACCGTGCCGGCGACGCGAACCTTAAAGTGGTCCTCGTCCACGGCCAGGAAGCCCTCGTTCTCGGAGTTCTCCATGTCCTCCTCGCTCCAGAACAGGGTGAGCTTGTCCTTGTAGGGACGACCCTCCTGGTAAGGGCAGAACACGGCGCAGTTGCCGCACTCATTGCACATGCCGTCGACATGGACGACCTGATGCTTGGCCAGGCCCGGCACCTTAATTGCCACGTTGGCGCGGTTGGGGCACACGTCGCAGCAGACCTCGCACACCGAGCCGCAGCCCAGGCAGCGGGTCTTGGTGCAGTTGCGCTTGTCGCGGCACAGCGACCCCTTGCGCTCGTAGCAAGTGTCCTCGCGGCCGGCCTGCTCGTTGCAGTCGGCGTACTTGTTAAAGTCCACGTCGGCGATGGCACGGGCGACCTCGGCGGCATCGGCGATAGCCTCGACCACGGTGGCAGGACCGCGGCGGCAGTCGCCCGCAGCCCAGACGCCCTCGACGCCGGTGGAGGTAGCGGCAAGGCGGCCGCGACGGTCGCGCTCGACGCCCGCGGCATCGTACAGGCTAGCGTCGATGCCCTCGCCCACGGCGCAGATCACCGTGGTGGCGGGAAGCTCAACAGTCTCGCCCGTGGCGACGAGGCTGCGGCGGCCACTTGCATCCGGCTCGCCAAGCTCCATAACATCGCAGGTCAGCACGGCGCCGTTGAGTGCCTTAGGTGCCAGCAGCTCGCAGAACTCAACGCCGTCGGCAAGAGCAAGATCGAGCTCTTCCTCATCGGCGGGCATCTGCTTCTTGGTGCGGCGGTAGACCAGGCGCACGTTCTTCACGCCGGCCAGGCGCTTGGCCACGCGGGCCGCGTCCATGGCGGTGTTGCCGGCGCCAATGACCACGACGTCCTCGCCCAGCTCGAGCTTCTCGCCCTTCTTGGCGGCCTCGAGGAACTCCAGCACGTCGAGCTCGGCGCCCTCGCCCAGGCCCGCAGAGCCGGGCATCCAGGCACCGGTGGCCACGACCACGTCGGTAAAGCCCTGGTCCTTGAGCTCGTCAATGGAATCAACGCGAGCGTTGAGCTGCACCTTGGCGCCAAAGGCTAGGCAGAGCTCGGCATCGTGGGAGATATCGTCGCTCGCGATACGGAACTCGGGAATCACGTGACGGACCACGCCGCCGAGCGAATCGCGGGCCTCAAAGATGGTGACGGGCACGCCGGCACGCGTCAGGAAGAACGCCGTCGCCAGGCCGGCCGGGCCGCCGCCGATAACGGCAACGTTGCGCTCGCCGTCGTTGGCGATGGCCTGGGCGCGCAGCTTGGGCAGCACGGCGGTCATGGCCTCGCGGGCGGCCTTGAGCTTGCTGGCGCGAATCTGGGCGCCCTCGGGCTCGTAGAACGCACGCTCGCAGGCACGGCCGCAGGGATGCGGGCAGATGGTGCCGGTAATGAACGGCAGGGCGTTGCGCTCGATGATGATATTGAGTGCGTCCTCGTAGCGGCCCTCGTCAACGGCCGCCAGGTAGGCGGGAATATCCTGCTGGATGGGGCAGCTCGTGCGGCACGGCGTGGTAAAGCAATCGGAAAGAGGGCTCTTGCCGGCGACCTTGCGGTCGGGCAGCGGACGCAGCGGCTTCTTGTAGAGCGGGTTGGTGAGTGAGTCGGTCTGGATCGCAGTCACGGCCTCGAGAGAGACGCCCGCGAACGGCTTGCCATCCAGGTCGGTAAACTCGCCGGCCATCTGGCTAAAGCGCTCGTAGCCACCAGGCTTGAGCACGTCGGTCGCCAGGGTAACGGGCCAAATGCCGGCATCGTACAGGGCGCGGATGTTGTAGACCGTAGCACCGCCGGAGTAGCTGATGCGCAGCTTGCCATCGAACTGCTCGGTAATGCGACGGGCAGCCTCGATGGTCAGCGAGAACAGCGAACGGCCGGACATGTACATCTCGGTGGAAGGCAGCTCGTTCCTCGTCACGTCGACGGGGAAGGTGTTGGTGAGCTTGACGCCAAACTCCAGGCCGCGCTCGGCGCACAGGGCAATCAGGCGCTCGAACATGGGCACGGCGTCGGCCCACTGCAGGTCCTCGCGGAAGTGCGTATCGTCGAAGACGATGTAGTCAAAGCCCAGCTCGTTGAGGCGCTGACGTGCAAACTCATAGCCCAGCAGCGTGGGGTTGCACTTGATGTAGGTGTTGAGGCCCTTCTCGGTGATGAGGTAGGTCGCGATGCGCTCGATCTCGGCGGGCGGGCAGCCGTGCAGGGTAGACTCGGTGATGGAGTTGGAGACGCGTGCCGGGATGGACTCGACAAACGCGGCGTCGACATGCTCAAACTTGTCCAGGTTGGCGAGCGCCCATGCGCGGCACTCATTCCAGGCGTCGGAGCCGCTGGCGTCCTTCATGCCCTCGATGTAGGCGTCGACCTTGGGGCTCTTGATGCCCTCCAGGTCATAACCCACGGACATGTTGAAGACAAAGCCGTCCGGGCTGCCCAGGCCGTACTCGTGAGCGATCAGGTGGCAGGCAAACCATGCCTTCACGTACTCGGCAAAAGCCTGCGGAACCTCGAGCTCGGTCGACCACTCGCAGTTGTAGCACTCGTCCTGCGCCACAATGCAGGGCTTGTTGACACACTTGGAGAGCTCCTCGCCGTCCATAACCTGAACGGTCTTGAGCTCAAAGAAGCGGGAACCAGCCACGTAGGATGCCACGATGTTCTGGGCCAACTGCGTATTGGGACCGGCGGCCGGGCCAAACGGAGTCTCGATGCGCTCGTCAAAAATGGGAAGCGCGCCCTCCTGGTTGGTCGTGACCATCTTGCGCACGCCAAAGACGGCGCCCTGAGTCTTGTGCTCCTCGATGATCCAGTTCATCAGCTGCGAAAACGGGATCGGCCTCATGATGTCGCTCATAATGAGTTCCTCTCTGTAACGCCCGGCGAGACCGCGCGGCGGGCGCAAATACGGTGTAGCGCTAGCACAGCGCCGGCGACCCCGCGGAGGCCGCCTATGCGCGCGCCGGATGTGGCGAAACATCCGATGCGCGCGAATCTACTTGTGAATTAGTAGGTGCGATCGTTGAGCGTGCTCCAGAGCTTCTTGGACTCGGCCATGGTCCACGCGTTGATCTTGTCCTCATCAATGCCAACGAACTCGCGATCCTTGTACAGGACGCGGCCGTTGATGATGGTGGTGCGGCAGTTTTTGCCCATCATGCCAAAGAGCATGTGGCCGTCGATATTCTCCTCGCTCAGCGGCGTAAAGGGCTTGTAGTCCATAACGATAACGTCGGCGGCAGCGCCGGCCTCGAGCACACCGAGCTTGCGATCGAAGTACTTGCTCGCCATCTTGGCGTTGTTCTCGAACAGCATCGTCATGGCCTCGCACCAGCCCACGTTGGGCATGGCGGCGTTGTGGCGCTGAATAATCAGGAAGACCTTAAGGCTCTCGAGCATATCGTGGGTGTAGGCGTCGGTGCCCATGCACACGGGGATGCCGCGGCGGAAGAACTCGAGCACGGGGGCGCAGCCCACGGCGTTGCCCATATTGGATTCGGGGTTGTTGACCAGCCAAGTGCCGGACTCCTTGACGATATCCATCTCGGCAGGCGTCACGTGGATGCAGTGGCCCAGCATGGTGTCGGGACCCAGCAGGTTGTGCTGCAGCAGGCGCTCGACGGGGCTGATGCCACCGCGGTTGAGGCGGGAGTCCCACACGTCGTTCATGCCCTCGCACACATGGATGTGGAAGCCGGTCAGGCCGTTGTTGGCCTCGGCCATCTTATCCATGGTCTCGTCCGAAAGCGTAAAGG
>CABUTH010000032.1 GCA_902494465.1 uncultured Collinsella sp. | reverse complement strand
GCCTCGGCCGATGCGGGTCTTAAGGCGTTCGGAACCAACGACGTGGTGCGCTCGCTGGCTGTCGACGGCGTGCTCACGGGTGTGGGTAGTGTGCTGACCTTCCTGCCGATTATCGTTGTGCTCTTCTTGTTCCTCTCCATTCTGGAAGACTCCGGCTACATGGCGCGCGTGGCCTTTGTCATGGATAAAGTGCTGCGTCGCTTTGGCCTGTCAGGCCGCAGCTTCGTGCCTATGCTCGTCGGTTTTGGCTGCACCGTGCCGGCTATCATGTCGACCCGTACGCTCCCATCCGAGCACGACCGCAAGATGACGGTCATGCTTACGCCGTTCATGAGCTGCTCGGCCAAGTTGCCGGTCTACGGTCTGCTGTGCGGGGCGTTTTTCCCGCAGGCGACGGTTCCCGCTATGGTCTCGCTCTATCTGATCGGTATCGTGGTCGGCTGCATTGCGGCTTTGGTGCTCAATCGCACAGCATTTAAGGGCGACCCAGTGCCGTTTATTATGGAGCTCCCCAATTACCGCCTGCCGAGCGTCAAGACGACGGTGATGCTGGCATGGGATAAGGCCAAAGACTTTATTACCAAGGCCTTTACCATTATCTTTGCCGCTACCGTGGTCATCTGGTTCCTTCAGACGTTCGACATCCGCTTTAATGTGGTCGCCGATCAGTCGCAGAGTCTGCTTGCGGGCCTCGGCAGCATCATCGCGCCGGCGCTGACGCCGCTTGGGTTTGGCGACTGGCGTGCATCCACGGCGCTCGTCACCGGACTTATCGCCAAGGAGAGTGTCATCTCGACCCTCACGGTACTTTTGGGCGCGACCTCGCCCGCGGCACTGTCGACCATGTTTTCGCCGTTTACTGCCTATGTGTTCCTGGTCTTTACGTTGCTGTACCCGCCGTGCGTGGCTGCGATCGGCGCCGTCAAGAGCGAGCTGGGCGCGCGCTACGCCGTTGCCGTGTTCGCGTTTCAGGTGGCAGTCGCCTGGATCGTGGCGTTTGTCGTGCATTCGGCGGGCATATTGCTGGGGCTGGCTTAGTTATTTATTGACGGCGCAACCTCTGTGTATCGAATTGTTTTCGGTTCCGTGTCCGTTACTGACGGATGCGGGGCCGTTGCTATATAATCGCCTCCGCTCAAAACGATTGGAGACGTTATATATGACTCAGGCAAGGCAAGACGGCATCACGCTCAAGCAGTGGCTCCCGCTCATCGGACTCACCTGCTGCGCCTTCGTGTTCAACACGTCGGAGTTTATGCCCATCGGTCTTTTGACTGACATCGCCGCGTCGTTCTCGCTCACCGAGTCCCAAGCCGGCATCATGATCTCGGTCTATGCCTGGGGCGTCATGCTGCTGTCGCTGCCGCTCATGGTGTTCGCTTCGCGCTTTGAGTTCAAGCGGATGTTGCTGGGCGTGCTGGCCGTGTTTTCGCTGGGCCAGTTTCTGTCCGCTGTGGCGCCGACTTATCCCGTCCTGGTCTGTGCGCGCCTGGTGGTCGCTTGCGCACATGCCGTGTTCTGGTCGGTCGCTTCGATTATGGCCTCGCGCCTGGTCGACACTCGCCACGGGGCGCTCGCCATCAGCATGATCGCTACGGGCTCGTCAATCGCGCAGATCTTTGGTCTGCCCCTCGGTCGCGCTATTGGCTTGGCCGTGGGCTGGCGCATGACGTTTGCCGTGGTCGGGGTCCTCTCGGCCATCGCGGTCGTCTACCAGGCGACCGTGTTCCCGGCCATGCCGGCGGGCGAGCGCTTTACCGTCAAACAGTTGCCCGAGCTGCTCAAGAACCCGCTCCTGATCGCGCTCTACGCGGTCACGGTTTTTATGGCGACCGGCTACTACGCGGGTTACAGCTATATCGAGCCCTTCCTGGCACAGGTCGCGTACGTCGACGCGGGCGCCATCACCATGACGCTGACGGCGTTTGGCTGCTCTGGTCTGCTCGGAAGCTGGCTGTTTGGCCGCCTGTTCGATGGGCATCGCTTCCCGTTCTTGGCTATTACGCTCTCCGGCGTGCCGGCGGCCCTGCTGCTCATGGGTCCGGCCGCATCGTCGCTCGCGGCAGTGCTTGCCGTCTGCGCACTGTGGGGCTGCTGCGCCACGGCCTTTAACGTGGCGTTCCAGGCCGAGCTCATCAAGAACACGCCGGCGGATTCGTCGGCTGTCGCCATGTCTATCTTCTCGGGCCTGTTTAACCTGGGCATCGGCACCGGCACGGCGATCGGCGGCGCTGTGGTGTCGGGCCCCGGTATCGCCTGGATCGGCTGCGCAGGTGGCGCAATCGCCGTCGTGGGCGTCATCCTCGCCATCACGGTGATGTTCCCGGCCATCCGTCGCGCCAAGCCCGTCGCCTAATCACGTTCCCTCATCAGTTGCGGTGGAATAGTTCTTGTTTAAGGCCTCTGAAGACCCAAGCAGGAACTATTCCACCGCAACTTATTTTGGGGAAGAGGATACAAGCTGGGCATACAATGGGTGGCGTTGCGTGAAGGATTTCTGGGAGGCTGTTATGTGGGCATACGAGACGACGTTCTATCAGATCTATCCGCTGGGCTTTTGCGGAGCTCCGCACGAGAATGCCGCGCCCGTTGCCGAGGACGAGCTCGCCCAGGTTGCCAACGCCGCGCCCAATCCCGACGCTCCCATCATGAAGATCGCCCAATGGGCCGACTACCTGCAGGAACTCGGCGTTGGCGCCGTGCTCATCAACCCGCCGCTCGAGTCCGATAGCCACGGCTACGACACGCGCAGCCTGCGCCATATTGACCGCCGCCTGGGTAGGGATGCCGACTTTGCCGCCGTGTGTGAGACGCTGCATGCCCACGGCATCCGTGTGGTGCTCGATGCCGTCTTCAACCACGTCGGTCGCGGCTTTTGGGCCTTCCGTGATGTGCAGGAGCGCAAGTGGGATTCGCCGTACAAGGACTGGTTCCACATCAGCTTCGACGGTGACTCGTGCTACGGCGACGGCTTTTGGTACAAGGGCTGGGAGGGCCATTTTGAGCTTGTGAAGCTCAACCTGCAAAACCCCGCTGTGGTTGATTACCTGCTTGAGTCCGTGCGTCACTGGGCCGAGGTCTTTGGCATCGACGGCCTGCGCCTGGACGTCGCCTATATGCTCGACCGCGACTTCATGCGCTGCCTGCACGCCTTTACCCGTGAGCTCAAGTCCGACTTTGTGCTGATTGGTGAGACGCTCCACGGCGACTACAACCAGATCGTCAACGACGAGATGCTCGACTCCTGCACCAACTACGAGTGCTACAAGGGCCTGTACTCCAGCTTTAACTCGGTCAACATGTTCGAGATCGCCCACTCGTTGCACCGTCAGTTTGGCGGCGACCCGTGGTGCATCTATCGCGGCAAACACCTGCTGTCTTTTGTCGACAACCACGATGTGCCGCGCCTGGCGAGCATCCTGACGGACAAGTCCTGCCTGCGCCCCGCCTATGGCATGCTGTTTGGCATGCCGGGCATTCCGTGCGTCTACTATGGCAGCGAGTGGGGGATTCCTGGCGAAAAGGGCGGCCCCGATGGCGACTGGGCGCTGCGACCTGCGCTCGATGAGCCTGCGCCCAACGAGCTGACGGCCTTCATCAAGCAGCTCGCGCACCTGCGCTCGGCTGACGACGCGGCGACCCGTGCTCTCAACTACGGTGCCTATCGCAACGTGGTGATCCAGAACAAGCAGCTGCTGTTCGAGCGCGCCTGCGACGGCGCGACGGTGCTCGTGGCGGTGAACGCCGTGGGCGAGCCTTACACCTTTGGCGCCGGCGAGCTCAACGGCTCCTTTGTCGATCTGCTTGCCGACGACGCGCTCGCGGTCGA
Organism: uncultured Collinsella sp.; assembly: GCA_902494465.1. Taxonomy (GTDB): domain Bacteria; phylum Actinomycetota; class Coriobacteriia; order Coriobacteriales; family Coriobacteriaceae; genus Collinsella. The sequence goes on along the minus strand of CABUTH010000032.1, from coordinate 11,682 downwards.
GCTGACGGGCACCCTCGAGCTTGCGCCCTACGAGGTGCGCTATCTGTTGAGGGCCTAGATCATGGCGGCGTCCGACGAGGGCTATCAACATATTGAGCATGGGTTTGAGCCCGTGTTCGACCAGCACTCGCGCGTTTTGGTGCTCGGGGCGTTTCCCTCGGTGCTTTCGCGCGCCAATGCCTTCTACTATGGCAATCCGCAGAATCGCTTTTGGCGCGTGATGGCCGCGTGCCTCGGTGTGCCTGTGCCGCCCAACGAGGGCGATCCTTTGGCAAGCGGTGAGCACGCGGCGCTCGATGCCTCCATTGCCGTCAAGCGATCTATGCTGCTTAACGGCGGCGTAGCCCTATGGGATGTGATTGAGAGCTGCGACATTAAGGGCTCGAGTGACGCGAGCATTCGCAACGTTGTGCCGGCACATATCGAGCGCATTACCGGCGCAGCTCCCATTGGGCAGGTGATATGCAACGGAGGTACAGCTGGCCGGCTCTACAGGCGCTATCTACAAGAACGCACCGGGCTGCCCGCCATCGTCCTGCCCTCGACAAGTCCCGCCAATGCGGCGTGGCGTCTGCAACGTCTAGTCGAGCGCTGGCGCGAGGCCGTTGACTGGGCCGCCCTGTAATTTAGATATCTGATTGGGCGCGGGTGCCGAGGCGTTTCATGATGACATGCCATATCGGCGCGGGCACGGTGGGCTTGACGCGCACCGTGCCGTCGGCATCGACACTACCGGCATTGCCACCGCCAAGCAGCTGCGCATGCTCGATGGAGCAGCCCATGCGCACAGCGCCTACAAGCTTATCCATCGCTTCCGAAAATGGTCGGCGCAAGACGCCCATGCGTGGGGAATGGCGAAGCGCTGCGATGCCGCTGCCGGCACAGATGACAATGCCGTCGCACCATGGCAGGTCACGTAGAATGCATGCCCGGTGCAGGCGGTCGAGGACTTCGTCCGCCTGCTTGTTGTTTTTGGACGCGGCCTGGACGACGACATAGATGCGTGTCTCTGTATTCCCAAGGCGATCGAGTATCTGCTCGACAGCGATCATCGCTTCATCGTCAAATGCATCATCAACAGCGAGCACCATGCCATCGACTGCACCGGTGTCATTTGCCTTCAAGTCGACTGGGCGGGGGAGCGCGGTGCCAGAAAGCTGGGCATAGGCGGCGATGGCATCCTGCAGGTCCCAGAGCAAAAACTCAAGATCGGCGCTCTCGGGAATACTGACAAACGCGATGTTATGCAGCGTTTTTGGTATATCGTCGCGTGTGGTCGTCTCCATGCCGCCTCCTTTCCGGTTGGTTTCCGTTTAGGTTACACCGTCTGGCGGCGTCTCGCCGCGCTATCCTAGTGCAACCCTTACGAAAGGAACGCCATGCGTCTGCCCATGAATACCTCGCTTGCCACGCTCAAGCCCTCCGGCATCCGTCGGATCAATGCGCTCGCCGCCCAGCATCCGGGGTGCATCGCGCTTGCGCTTGGCGAGCCTGATTTTCCCACGCCCGATGTGATTAGCGCCGAGGTGACCGCCGCGCTGGGCCGCGGCGACACGCACTATCCGCCCAACAACGGTCGCCCCGCCCTGCGCGAGGCGCTGTCTGCCTACATGGGGGACGCGGGCCTTACGTTTTCGGCCGACGAGGTCATCCTGACCGACGGCGCGACCGAGGCCCTGTCGGCAACATTCATGGCTATGCTCAACCCCGGCGACGAGGTTATTATCCCCACGCCGGCCTTTGGCCTGTACGAGAGCATCGTCGTAGCCAATCACGCCAAAGCGGTCTTTTTGGATACGGAGCCTGCGCAATTTCAGATTGACGAGGATGCGCTTCGCGCCTGTGTGACCCCGGCGACCAAGGCCATCGTTATCTGCTCGCCCAATAACCCCACGGGCTGCATTCTCAACGCGGCATCGCTCGACGCCGTGGCGCGCGTAGCGGAGCAGTCGGGCATCTACGTAGTCTGCGACGACGTATACAACCGCCTCGTCTACGTGGATGGCTACGAGCGCTTTGCCCAGCGCCACCCGGAGCTGCGTGAGCAGACGGTAGTCATCGAGAGCTTCTCCAAGCCATGGGCTATGACCGGTTGGCGCTTGGGTTGGCTCGCAGCAGCGGCACCCGTCATCGCCGAGATCGCCAAGGCTCACCAATACCTGGTATCGAGCGCCGTCTCCTTCGAAATGGACGCCGCAGCCCGAGCCCTCACCGTCGACCCAACCCCCATGCTCGAAGTCTACCGAGCCCGCCGCAAACGCGTGCTCGCAGCCTTAGACGCCATGGGCCTCGACGTAGTAGAGCCCGCAGGAGCCTTCTACACGTTCCCGAGCATCAAAAAGTTCAGTCTAACCAGCGAAGACTTCTGCATCAAAGCCATCAAAGAGGCCAACGTAGCTCTAGTCCCGGGCGACTGTTTCGGCGCCGAAGGCCACATCCGCCTAAGCTACTGCGTCTCCGACCATGATCTAGACGAAGGCCTCCACCGCCTGTCCACCTTCGTTTCAACCTTGTAGCCATCAGGGATGCAACGCATCAGCCCACCGACATAAGGGTTATGCGTGGGGGCGTCAGCCAACGTAAAACCGGGCTGCCCCATAGTTGACGCAGGCACGCGCCGCCGAAGGCCAGGCGCAAGGTTTCCGTAGATTCCGCACGAGCCGGAAAGCACTTAATGTGCTTTCCGAGCGAGCTCAGGACCTGACCGAGCGGAAACCTTGCGACTGGCCTTCGGCGGCGCGCGCCGGATGGTGGAATTGTGTGCAGCCCGGTTTTCCGTTGACCGACGCCGGGGTCCCCGCCATAATACTTTCGGTTCACGCACGAATCCGCTGCCAGAGACAGCCGGTGCAAACGGGCATCGCCCGCGAGCTTAATGGGATATCCCGCCAGCCGAGGTGGTCGAGTAGATATGTCTTCTCGCCCCCGTCGCTCATGCAGCGCGGGGGCTTTCTTTTTGGACATGCCCCCGTCACGTCCTTGTGGCGGACCGTGCCCGGAAAGAATTCGAGGAGGTGTAATTCATGCCCCAGCAGTACAAAATCGACAAGGTTGCAGAGATCGAGTCCCGTATCGCCGAGAACGCCGGTCTGTTCGTCGTCAACTACAACGGTCTGACGGTTAAGCAGGCTCAGGAGCTGCGTCATCAGCTTCGCGAGTGCGGCGCCGAGATGAAGGTCTACAAGAACAACCTGGTCAAGATCGCTCTCAAGAACCAGGAGCAGCCCGAGCTCGACGAGATCCTCGCCGGCCCCGTCGCTTATGTGTTCTACGAGTCCGAGCCGGTCGAGGCCGCTAAGGCCCTTAAGGACTTCTCTGCTAAGTCCAAGGGCGTCCTTGAGATCAAGGGCGGTATCTCCGACGGCAAGGCCGTTTCCGCTGATGATGTTAAGGCTATCGCCGAGCTGCCCACCAAGGATCAGCTTCTCGGCCAGATCGCCGGTCTCATCTCCGGTTTCGCTCGCGACATCGCTGTCTGCGTCAACGGCGTTTCCTCTGGTCTCGCTCGTTCGATCCAGCAGGTCTCCGAGCAGAAGGCAGCCTAGTCGCTGTTTTCACCCGCGGCGGCAACGCCGCACCCCTGGCGCATTCGCGCCGTGTTTTAACTGATCTCCGTGCACAGGCACGGAAACCGAAAGGACTTAGAAATGGCTAAGCTTACCACCGATGAGATCATCGATGCTCTTAAGGAAATGACCCTTCTCGAGGCTTCCGAGCTCGTTAAGGCTATCGAGGACACCTTCGGCGTTTCCGCCGCTGCTCCTGCCGCCGTTGTCGCCGCTCCCGCTGCTGGCGCTGCTGAGGCCGAGGAGAAGACCGAGTTTGACGTCGTGCTCGAGGGCTTCGGCGACAACAAGATCCAGGTCATCAAGGCCGTCCGTGAGCTCACCAACCTTGGCCTGAAGGAGGCCAAGGAGGTCGTCGAGGGCGCTCCCAAGGCTGTTCTCGAGGGTGCCAAGAAGGAGGACGCCGAGGCTGCCAAGGAGAAGCTCGAGGCTGCTGGCGCTGCTGTCACCCTCAAGTAATCAGGCTTTCTCGCCAGATTTCTTTGCAGACGGGGTTCGCATTGCGAGCCCCGTCTTTTTTGTTATGACCCCTCTATTTTGCTGGCTCGGCATGCAAATTGCTGCCGTTTGCGGTGCTTTGGGGTCGCTACCGCTGGGCGATAAAATTGCACCATTCGAGCATTAATTTGCGTTGACCTGCTGAAGAATGGCGCTTGCCTGCATTAACGTTAATTAACAGCGGTAAGATAACCCGATATCGCAATTTGGTCTGCGGCCGGTGAGCCGCATGCACGGGCGCTATTTGCGCCTGCGAAAGGATCCTTGAATACTATGAAGGCAATCATCCCCGCCGCCGGTCTTGGCACGCGTTTTCTGCCTGGCACCAAGTGCACGCCCAAAGAAATGCTGCCGGTGCTCGACAAGCCGGTCATCCAGTACGTCGTTGAGGAGGCGCTCGACCCCGAGGAGGTCGACGATGCCATTATCGTCACCTCGCCCGGCAAGCCCGAGCTGCTGAACTACTTCCAGCCCGACCGTTCGCTCGAGAACCTGCTGCGCGAGCGCGGTAAGGACGCCTACGCCGACGCTGTCGCCCATGCGGGCGGTATGCCGGTCGACTTCCGCTATCAGTACGAGCCCAAGGGTCTCGGTCACGCCATTCGCTCTGCCGCGGACGCTGTGGCAGGGGAGAACTTCCTGGTTCTTCTGGGCGACTACGTTGTGCCCAACCGTGATATCTGCGACAAGATGCTTGCCGTCTCCAAGGAGCACGGTGGCGCTTCGGTTATCGCCGTTGCCGCGTGTGCTCCCGAGGAGGTTAGCCGCTACGGCGTTATCGCCGGTGAGCGCGTGGGCTCGCTCGAGGGCGCCGAGGATGTTGCCGATGGCGAGCCGGGTGCCGTGTGGCGCATCGGCGGCCTGGTGGAGAAGCCTGCTCCCGAGGCGGCTCCGTCCAACCTGTACATCGTCGGCCGCTACCTGCTGAGCCCGCTGGTCATGGACCTTCTTGCCGACCAGCAGGCCGGTAAGGGCGGCGAGATCCAGCTGACCGCCGCCATGGCCCGTTCGCTCGATCGCGAGGCCATGTATGCCGTCGTCATCGACCCGCTGTCGGGCTACGACACCGGTACCCCGTCTGGCTGGATGGCCACCAACGCCCTCATGGCTGCAAGCGATCCTCGTTTTGCAGGCGCCTTCTGGGATGCCATCGACGAGCGCGGCGGCTTGATGCGCAAGTAGGCCTTCGGGCAACGATATTTACGGGCGCGGACCTCGGTTCGCGCCCGTTTTCTATAAGAGCTGCGATTGCCGGCCCTCTGTTCACAGAAAATATATGAACATATGTTCGATGCACATACATCTACCTGCATGTTTTCTGTCGAAAAACTTTGCTACTCCAAAAACTCAATCACGTCAAGGCTTTTCTTGCCCAACGGTCGGTACCTGATAAACTATTAGGTTGCGATAACTGGCGAAGCTATGCCTCGCCAATCCACCGAGCATTTCCGTGAAGGAGGAAAAACCTGGTGACCTACGCATACACTGCCACTGAGCGCAAGCGCGTCAGCTTCGGGAAAATCCCGGAGGCCATGGAGCTCCCCAACCTTATCTCTGTTCAAAGGGAATCCTTTGAGCGTTTTAAGGACGAGGGACTTCGTGAGGCATTCAAGGAATCCAGCCCCATCCAGAGCCAGAACCATGTTCTCGAGGTTACCTTCGGCGAGCATCAGTTCGGCGACCCCGCGCACACCGTCGAGGAGTGCCGCGAGAAGGATATGACCTATCAGGCTCCGCTTCTGACCGACGTCCGTCTTACCAACAAGGAGACCGGCGAGATCAAGGAGCAGCTCGTCTTCATGGGCGACTTCCCCATGATGACCGATCAGGGCACCTTCATCATCAACGGTACCGAGCGTATCGTCGTCTCGCAGCTCGTCCGCTCCCCGGGCGTGTACTACAGCTCCGAGATGGATTCGGGCAAGCAGATCTACAAGGCCCAGATCATCCCGTCCCGCGGTGCCTGGCTCGAGTTTGAGGTCGACAAGCGCGACCAGCTCATGGTCTCCATCGACCGTAAGCGCAAGCAGAGCGCCACGATGTTCCTGCGCGCCCTTGGCATCGCCGTCACCAACGACGACATCATCGAGTTGCTCGGCAACTCCGATGTGATTAAGCGCACCCTGGAGCGCGATACCGCCCTTACCCGCGAGGATGCTCTTATCGAGATCTACCGTCGCCTGCGCCCGGGCGAGCCTCCCACCGTGGATGCCTCCCGCAGCCTGCTCGAGGGCCTGCTCTTCAACCCGCAGCGCTACGATCTGGCCCGCGTCGGTCGTTATAAGGTCAACAAGAAGCTCAACCTCACCACCGAGGAAGAGGTCACGGTGCTCACCGACGAGGATATCGTCGCTACGCTGCGCTACCTGCTGTCCCTCGCCGCCGGCGAGCAGGGCTTCAAGGTCGACGACATCGACCACTTCGGCAACCGCCGTATCCGTACCGTCGGCGAGCTCGTCGCCAATCAGTTCCGTATCGGCATGAGCCGTATGGAGCGCGTCGTCCGTGAGCGCATGAGCTCCCAGGACATCGACGAGATCACCCCGCAGTCGCTCATCAACATCCGTCCGATCGTGGCCTCCATCAAGGAGTTCTTCGGTTCCTCGCAGCTCTCGCAGTTCATGGACCAGGCGAACCCCCTGACCGGTCTGACCCACAAGCGCCGTCTGTCCGCACTCGGCCCTGGTGGTCTTGCCGGCCACAAGTCCGGCTCCAGCCGCCGCACCAACGTGCCGACGGCCGTCCGCGACGTTCACAACTCGCACTACAGCCGCATGTGCCCGATCGAGACCCCCGAAGGCCCCAACATCGGCCTGATCGGCTCGCTCGCCCTCTACGCCCGCGTCAACGAGTACGGCTTCATCGAAGCTCCGTTCCGCCGCGTCGAGAACGGCGTTGCCACCGACCAGATCGACTGGATGACCGCTGACGAGGAAGAGAAGCACGTCATCGCGCCGGCCAACACGCCGCTCGATCCCAAGACCAACGAGTTCATCACGACCGATGCCGAGGGCAAGATCGTCCGTCCGCATACCGTGATCGCCCGTACCCGCGACTTCGACGGCTCCTTCGGCGCTCCCGCCGACGTGCCTGTCGAGGACGTCGACTACATGGACGTCTCGCCGCGTCAGATGCTCTCCGTCGCAGCCACGCTGATCCCGTTCCTTGAGCACGACGACGCTAAGCGTACGCTGATGGGCGCCAACATGCAGCGTCAGGCCGTGCCGCTGGTTCACCCTGCCGCTCCCTATGTCGGTACCGGCATGGAGCGTCGCGCCGCCCTGGACTCTGGCGAGGTCACCCTGGCCAAGAACGCCGGCGAGGTCATCTTTGCCGACGCCTCCAAGATTATCGTCAAGCATGCCGGCGGCATGGACGAGTATCACCTGGCCAAGTACCAGCGCTCCAACCAGTCCACCTGCATCAACCACCGTCCGCTCGTGCGCGTCGGTGACACCGTTGAGCAGGGCGAGCCTCTGGCCGACGGTCCTTCGACCGATCATGGCGAGCTCGCACTGGGCCAGAACCTCACCGTGGCATACATGCCGTGGGAAGGCTTCAACTACGAGGACGGTATCGTCGTGTCCGAGCGCCTGGTGGCCGAGGACCTGCTGACGACCATCAATATCACCCGTCACGAGATCGACGCCCGCGACACCAAGCTCGGCCCCGAGGAAATTACCCGCGAGATCCCGAACCTCTCCGAGGACATGCTTGCCAACCTCGACGAGGACGGCATCATCCGCATCGGCGCCGAGGTCGGCCCTGGCGACATCCTGGTCGGCAAGGTCACGCCTAAGGGCGAGAGCGCTCTGACCGCCGAGGAGCGCCTGCTGCGCGCCATCTTCGGTGCCAAGGCTCACGACGTTCGCGACACCTCCCTTAAGATGCCTCACGGTGCTTATGGCCGCGTCATCGACGTCGTCCGCTTTAGCCGCGAGAACGGCGACGACCTGGCTCCCGGCGTCAACGAGCAGGTGCGCGTCTACGTCGCCCAGCGTCGTAAGATCCAGCAGGGCGATAAGATCGCCGGTCGCCACGGCAACAAGGGCGTTATCTGTAACGTTCTGCCGGTCGAGGACATGCCCTACATGGCTGACGGTACCCCGATCGACGTTATCCTCAACCCGCTGGGCGTTCCTTCGCGTATGAACGTCGGCCAGCTGCTCGAGTGTCACCTTGGCTGGGCTGCTGCCTGCGGTTGGGATACCGAGGATGCCGACTCCGACAAGTATGTCCCCGGTCCGTTCTTCGTCTCGACGCCCGTTTTCGACGGCGCCAAGGAGGACGAGATCGCCGAGGTCATCCGTCGCGCCAACAAGAACATGCTCAACAAGGCCACCGCTGCCTTTGGCGATCACATGCGCCCCGAGTTTGTTACCCAGCTTGACGAGCGTGGCAAGACCCGCCTGTTCGACGGCCGCACCGGCGAGGAGTTCCGCGAGCCCATTACCGTGGGTACGTCCTACATCCTCAAGCTCGGCCACATGGTCGACGACAAGATCCACGCCCGTTCGACCGGCCCTTACAGCCTGGTTACCCAGCAGCCTCTGGGCGGCAAGGCTCAGTTCGGCGGCCAGCGCTTCGGCGAGATGGAAGTTTGGGCACTGTACGCTTACGGTGCTTCCAACGTCCTGCAGGAGATCCTGACCGTCAAGTCCGACGATACCGTGGGCCGCGTCAAGACGTACGAGTCCATCGTCAAGGGCGAGAACGTTCCTGTCCCGGGTATCCCCGAGTCCTTCAAGGTTCTCGTCAAGGAGATTCGCTCCCTCGCGCTGGACATCGAGCCCATGCACGATGCCGACGAGGACGCCTCCGCCCCTGTGACCGCCGAGGAGACCTCTGCTCTCGACGACCTGGCAGCGCTCGCCGGCGTTGACGCCGACGTCGAGGCCCAGGATGCCGAGACCGCCGAGGCGCCCGAGGCTGTCGCCGCCACGACCACTGATAAGGAGTAGTTGACTGTGGCAGATTTCGAAGCTACTGATTTTGACTCGGTAAAGATCTCCCTTGCCTCCGCCGACCAGATCCGTTCCTGGTCGCACGGTGAGGTCAAGAAGCCGGAGACCATCAATTACCGTACCCTCAAGCCCGAGAAGGACGGCCTGTTCTGCGAGAAGATCTTCGGTCCCGCCAAGGACTGGGAGTGCTCCTGCGGCAAGTACAAGGGCATCCGCTTTAAGGGCATCGTCTGCGAGCGCTGCGGCGTCGAGGTCACCTCGGCCAAGGTGCGTCGCGACCGCATGGGCCACATCGAGCTCGCCGCTCCCGTGTCCCACATCTGGTACTTCAAGAGCCCTACGAGCTTCCCGATGAGCCGTATGCTCGACATCAAGTCCAAGGACCTCGAGAAGGTTCTGTACTTTGCCAGCTACATCATCACCGAGGTCGACTACGAGGCTCGCGAGGCCGACGCCGACGACCTGCGCGAGGAGCTCGCCGCCGATCTGGAGGAGATCGATGCCGAGTGCGCCCGCCAGATCGAGTCCCTCAAGGAGCAGGGCAACCCCGAGAACTTCGACGAGTTCTCCGACGAGGAGCCGCTGACCCCCGAGGAGATCGCCTCTGGCATCGTCGACATCGAGGAAGAGTGCAAGGACGAGAAGCAGCTCCGCACGGACGCCTTCAACGCCTTCATGAAGCTCACCGAGCGCGACCTCATCTCCGATGAGCCGCTGTTCCGCGAGATGACCCGTTACTACTCCATGTACTTCAAGGGTGGTATGGGTGCCGAGGCCGTCCGCGACCTGCTCGCTGCCATCGACCTCCCCTCCGAGGCCGAGAAGCTCAAGGCCATCATCGCCGACGAGGATTCCCAGAAGCAGAAGCGCGAGAAGGCCGGCAAGCGCCTCGAGGTCGTTGACGCCTTCCTGAAGGGCGGCAACAGCCCCGCGAACATGATTCTGGACGTCATCCCGGTCATTCCGCCCGATCTGCGCCCGATGGTCCAGCTCGACGGCGGCCGCTTCGCCGCGTCCGACCTCAACGACCTGTACCGTCGCGTGATCAACCGTAACAACCGACTCAAGCGCCTGCTCGACCTGGACGCCCCTGCGATCATCGTGAATAACGAGAAGCGCATGCTCCAGGAGTCCGTGGACGCCCTGTTCGACAACGGCCGTCGTGGTCGCCCAGTCTCTGGCCGTGGCGGTCGCCCGCTCAAGTCGCTCGCCGAGGCCCTCAAGGGCAAGCAGGGTCGCTTCCGTCAGAACCTGCTGGGTAAGCGTGTCGACTATTCCGGCCGTTCGGTTATCGTTACCGACCCCAAGCTGCTGCTGCACCAGTGCGGTCTGCCCAAGACCATGGCGCTGGAGCTCTTCAAGCCCTTCGTCATGAAGCGCCTGGTCGAGCTTGGCAAGGTCGAGAACATCAAGGGCGCCAAGCGCGCTATCGACCGTGGTGCCACCTTTGTGTGGGACATCCTCGAAGAGGTCATCGACGGCCGCGTCGTGCTGCTCAACCGTGCACCGACCCTGCACCGTCTGTCCATCCAGGCCTTTGAGCCGGTGCTGGTCGAGGGCAAGGCTATCCACCTGCACCCGCTGGTCTGCTCGCCCTTCAACGCCGACTTCGATGGCGACCAGATGTCTGTCCATGTGCCGCTGTCCAGTCAGGCTCAGGCCGAGGCCCGCGTGCTCATGCTCTCTGCGAATAACCTGCGCTCGCCGGCATCCGGCAAGCCGGTCAACATCCCCTCGCAGGACATGATCATCGGTGTGTACTACCTCACCCAGGTCCGCGACGGTCTGCCGGGCGAGAACCACGTGTTCGCCAGCTTCGACGACGCGCTGCACGCCTATGACTGCCGCTCCGAGGTCGACATGCAGGCCAAGATTCAGGTCCGCGTGTCCGCTGCCGACGCCAACGTCATCAACGAGGACGGCACCCGTATCTTCCGCGTCAAGAACGGCAAGAACGAGTTTGTCGACTACGATGTCACCGGCAACAAGACCGCGCGCTTCGAGACCTCCATCGGCCGCATCATCTTCAACCGCCAGTGCCTGCCCGAAGACTATGAGTTCATGAACTACAAGATGGTCAAGGGCGACGTGGCCAAGCTGGTTGCCGACTGCTGCGATCGTTACCCCGAGGCCAAGGTCGGCCCGATCCTCGACGCCATCAAGTACTCCGGCTTCCACTACGCTACCCGCGCCGGCCTCACCATCTCGGTGTGGGACGCTCTCATCCCTGCCGAGAAGCAGGAGCTGCTCGATCGCGCCCAAGCCAACGTCGACCAGATCAACGAGTACTTCGAGGAGGGCTTCATCAACGAGACGGAGCGCCACATCGAAGTCGTTAACGAGTGGACCGCTTGTACCGACAAGGTCGCAGCGCTCATGCTCGACATGTTCGACGAGGAGAACCCGCTGTACATGATGGCCGACTCCGGCGCCCGTGGTTCTAAGACCCAGCTGCGTCAGCTCGGCGGCATGCGTGGCCTGATGGCAGACATGTCCGGCGAGACGATCGACCTTCCCATTAAGGCGAACTTCCGCGAGGGCCTGCTGCCGCTCGAGTACTTCATTTCGACCTACGGCGCCCGTAAGGGCCTGGTCGATACCGCATCCCACACCTCGGACTCTGGGTACCTGACCCGTCGTCTGGTCGACGTGGC
>CABUTH010000031.1 GCA_902494465.1 uncultured Collinsella sp. | reverse complement strand
TCTGACACCGTCATGCCGAGTGCAGGCGCGATCTTAAATAGAACCTTGAGCGTGAAATTTGCCGTCCCATCTTCGATTCGGTCGAGGTAGGGTCGGCTGATTCCTGTCGCCACACAAAAATCAACCTTGGAGATACCAAGGTCTCTGCGTGTCTCTTCGACCCGCCTGCCAAGAATCTGTTTCGCACGTTCGTCCATGCAGACGAGTTTGAAATGGGGCCGAACATAAACGTAAACTATAGTTTACGTTTTGCCGAATACACAGGAGTTTTCTATGTCGGGTTCTTCGGTCCGCATGTACCGAGCCACGCTTCGCACAAACAGCGCACCGCCCAAGCTCGTCGTCGTTGAAGCCGAATGCCTTTCGCCCGATGAGCGCACAGCATTTGCATTGCTATCAAGTCGCGTCGCCGCCGTTCTGGTCCCTTGCCCGGCGCAAGGTGAACTTGCCATCCAATGCCAAACGCATAGCTGCTCGCTCAATCAGGCTGCCGTAATCGCAACCAGCCAACGCGGCCTGCCCCTTCTTTTAGAAGCCGGTACCGCGCTCACCCTTCGCGGCACCGGATACGAAAACGAGGCCGCCGCCGACATGGTCTTTAAACCACGATCGAGCGGCGGCCTCGCAGCAGCCATTGAATATGCGTGCAGGCTCGTTGCCTAAAAGGACAAGCTAGAAACCAAAACCAAAGCCCGTTCCGGTAATCGCCGAATACATAAAGTAGACGTTGATTACATTGAGGAACACGCCCGTGATGCAGCCGTTACGCAGGTAGCGCTCGCACGCAAGACGTGCCATCACAGCGGAGTCCTCATTGTTCTTTGCCTGGCGTCCCGCCGTAAAGTACGTCGCCACGCTCAGCAGCAGGTTGAGCACCGGAAGCGCCAGCAGCTCATAGCTCTTGCCCCAGCGCGTCACCTCGCCGGCGGCGTTAAACTTCGTTGCCACCTCGGGACCAATGTTGGGGATAACACACGCTGCGACCACCAGCGGAATCACCGCAAGCACGAGCAGCGCGATACCCATGTAGCCAGCTTTTTTGCCATATTTAAACATATGCGTCGTCCTTACACGTTAAAGCGGAAATGCACGACGTCGCCATCGGCCATGACATAGTCCTTGCCCTCAATACGCAGCTTGCCGGCGGCCTTGGCGCCCTGCTCGCCGCCGAGCTCGATGTAATCGTCGTAGCCAATAACCTCGGCCTTAATAAAGCCGCGTTCAAAATCGGTGTGGATGACGCCGGCGGCCTGCGGGGCGGTCGCGCCCTGACGAACCGTCCAGGCCTTGACCTCCATCTCGCCGGCCGTAAAGAACGACTGCAGGCCGAGCAGCTTATAGGCCGCCTGCGCGAGCACGTCCAGACCGGGCTGCTCCAGGCCCAGGCTCTCCAGGTAGTCGGCGGCGTCCTCGGGATCGAGCTCGGAAAGCTCGGCCTCGATCTTGGCGCAGATGGGCAGCGGCTTGACACCATCGATGGGCGCCAGGTCCTCGTTGAGCATATCCTCGTCCACGTTGGCCACATACAGGATGGGCTTCATGGTGAGCAGGAACAGACCCTTGGCGGCAGCACGCTCCTCGTCGGTCATCTCCATGGATGCGGCGCGCTTGCCCTCGTTGAGCCAGGCAAGCAGGCGCTTGGCCACCTCGAACTTGGGCATGAGCTCCTTGTCGCGCTTGGCCTCCTTCTCGAGCTTGGGCAGCTGCTTCTCGAGCGTGCCCATGTCGGCCAGGATGAGCTCGGTCATGATGGTGTCGGCATCGCCGGCGGGATCGACGAACTCGCCCGTGCGGCCCACCTCACGCATGACGTTGGGGTCCTTAAAGTAGCGCACGACCTCGCAGATGGCGTCGGTCTCGCGAATGTTGGCCAGGAACTGGTTGCCCAGGCCCTCGCCCTCGTTAGCGCCCTTCACCAGACCTGCGATGTCGACAAACTCGACCGTCGCCGGCACAATACGACCCGGGTTAACGATGTCGGCAAGCTTTTGCAAGCGGCTATCGGGCACGTCGACGATACCCACGTTGGGGTCGATCGTGGCAAACGGGTAGTTGGCGGCAAGGCCGGTCTTTTTGGTAAGCGCGGTGAACAGCGTCGACTTGCCCACATTGGGCAGGCCCACGATACCGATGGAAAGGGACACGACAGCTCCTTTTGGTACAGGTACTTCAAACCGTATAAGTATAGCGCCGCCGCAGCATCCGGGCGAATCCGGACACCGCGGCGGCGCAAATGAAGCAGAGATAGAGCTCGCTGACTAGTCCGCGAGCTTCTCCACCTGGTCGAGCATCTTGTCCAGCTTGGCCTTTGCCTCGGCCTTGACCTTCTGGGCCTCTTCGTGGGCCTTGGCCTTCTGAGCGGCCTTTTCCTCGGCCTCGGGGTCGACAACGACCAGATTGGACGCATCGTGCTCGACCAGCTTGAGCGCATGCTCGGGGCACACCTTAACGCAGGCTCCGCAACCTAGGCAATACGTGGACTCCAGTGCAAAGCGACCGCTTCCCACCAAATCGCAGGCAAACGTGGGGCACACGTTGACGCACTCGCCGCATGACGTGCACTTGTCAAAATCGCATTCCGGTGTGCTCACCTGCATATTCTGGGCAAGCTCGGGGTGGTTCTGCAGCGTCGAGAGCACCAGCTGCCGCCCGTGCGTGAGCGAACGGCGACGCTTGGTCGTCGTGGTGCCGCACATGGTGTTGAGCGTACGCTCGAGCTGGGTAATCTGATGGCGATGAGCCTTGAGCTTTTGCGTCACCGAGGCCAGCGCCGCCGTCGCCGGATTGAGCTTGGTCACCGTTAGGCCCGTGGTGCGGGCAATCTTTTCCATGTACTCCTTGCGCTCGTACTCGCGGCGCTTATGGCACTTGAGGCTCTTGGGGTCGACCTCTAGGCCCATACCCGTGCCAGACCACTCTTCGGCCTTCGCAATCGCCTCGCCAAGAATGTCCTCACCGCCGGTGTTGCGGCATTTATCGCACACGCCCAACGGCAGGTACACACTCACGTTGGGATAGTCGGCCAGTACCGAGAACCAGGTCTCCGCCGTAATATCGCCCACGCAGGCAACGACGACTTCGTTTTCGCGCGGCATGCGCTTAAGGGCACGCGTGCAGGTAACGTAGGCGGTCTCGTGGCTCGTAGCCGCCGAGACAATGTCGTCGTAGACGTTTTTGGGTGCAAGGCGCGGAGAGATGATCGCCTCCGTCGGGCAAGTAGCGGCGCACAGGCCGCACTTGCGACAGGAGTCGAGGATCTCGATGGAGTCTTCCTCGACCTCGATAGCGTTGACCGGGCACACGTCCATGCACGCGGTGCAGCCGCTCTTTTCGTTTTTGCAGGTCAAGCACGGAATGGTGTTGCCGCGCGGGCGCTCCTTGTAGTCGGCAGGATTCCACTGCGGCGCCGATGGATCGAGTGCATCGGTCACGCCGCCAAGCGGGTTTTTAAGAAAGTCGAAACCCTTGCTGATCTCGATAATGTCATCAAACAGATCGTGTTCCTGCGCCATGCGCGGCCCCTCCCTGAGCAGTGCAAACAAGCAAGAGATAATGATACGCTATCGGCCCACGCCTCGGGCAAATTACACGCGGAGCATCTTTGCGGCAAATAGCCCATGGCCTATCGCCGCCTCGATTGCACAAGGTCAATCAAGTGCCAAGCTATGCCTCGCACATGAGCTGCACGAGCTTTTGTCTGGTCACCTTGGCCTGCTCGTTGGCCATATTGCGCTCGTTTCTAAAGACCGCATCCGCAACGCTCATCAGGTCGGTATCGGAAATCTCGCCAAGTCCCAGCTCCGCGAGCGTCGTCGGTAGACCAACGCGCTGGCAAAACTCGAGCACCTGATCAAGCTCGGGCGCACGCTCCAGGCGCAGCTGCACCACCAGGCCAAATGCCACGGCCTCACCATGCATGGCCTTGCACTCGGGCAGAATCGTCAGGCCGTTGGCTATGGCATGGGCAAGCGCTAAGCCACCACTCTCAAAGCCAACACCCGAGAGCAGAATATTGCACTCGATCAGGCGCTCAACCGCTGGCGATGTACGGCCCTTTTTGAGATCGCGCTTGGCAGCGACGCCGCACTCCATGAGTGTGTCATAGCAGGCACGAGCCGCAACCAAGGCCAAGTGTCCCGGCGCGCCACCGTGCTCGTTGGCGCCGTGCGCCGCGGCGCACGAACGCGCCTCGAAATACGTTGCCAGCGCATCGCCCATACCAGCGACCGTCATACGCAGCGGGGCCGCCGCGACCACGTTGGTATCGACCACGACCAAGTCTGGATTCTTCTCGAGCATCAGGTAGCGGTCGAACGACCCATCCTCGTGATACAGCACCGAAATCGCGCTGCACGGACCGTCCATCGACGCCGCCGTGGGACATACACACAACGGCAACTCGGCATAAAACGCAACGGCCTTGGCGATATCGAGCATCTTGCCGCCGCCAATGCCCACCACCATGTCGCAATACTCGGCCCGGGCTTCCTTGGCCATTTCGACAACGGCATCTTCCGTACACGGACCGTTATAGATCTTAAAGAACGGCTCGCTTAGATCTTCATCCAGAAATCCATCGACGATCTGCCTGCACAGCCGATCCTCGGTGCCCTGGTCAAACAAGACATAGGCAGCGCAGCCCAACCATGACAAATACCTGCCCTGACGCGAGAGCTCACCCGGCCCCTGAACATATCGTCCGGGACCGCCATAAACCATGGGAAGCGCCATACGAGAATCCGCCCTTTCATCAACAATAATTGGTGCAAAGCAACCTGACCCCTTTGCACCATAGCAAAAAGGGGCAAAGCCGTCTGCCGGCTTTGCCCCTTCCTTAGCTTGATTTACTCATCCATGAGATAGTAGTGGCCCAGCGCGTCGGCACCCAGGATGGCGTTTGCGACCATCTCGGGCGTCACCTCAAACGGCATGTTGCACATGGTGTCATCGGGCGCGCAGGCGGCCTCGGCAACAATCATGGCCTGCTCGCGCGTAAGCTCGGCAACGCCAAGTTCCTTCATCGTAACCGGCAGGCCCAGCTCAATGCAGAAGCCCAAGACTTCCTCGAGCTTCTCGGTCGGGGCATCCTCGAGTACCAGCTGGACGATGGTGCCAAAGGCGACCTTCTCGCCGTGATACATGCCGTGGCACTCGGGCAGCATCGTCAGGCCATTGTGGATGGCATGAGCAGCAGCAAGGCCCGAGCTCTCAAAGCCAATGCCCGAAAGCAGCGTATTGGCCTCGATGATATGCTCGACGGCAGGCGTGAGCGCACCCTTCTCCAGCGCGACCTTGGCCTTCACGCCATCGGCCATAAGCGTCTCGTAGCAGAGCTTGGCGAGCGCCAAGCCAGCCATGCCGCCCTTGCCGCCGGTGCAAGTGCCACCGTCGGCATCATGCGTCGCCTGTGCCTCAAAGTAGGTTGCGAGCGCATCGCCCATACCGGAAACCGTCAGGCGCACCGGGCTCGCCGCGATAACCGTCGTATCCATCAGGACAATGTTGGGGTTTGCCTTAAGGAACAGGTACTTATCGAACTGGCCGTCATCGGTGTAGAGCACCGAAAGTGCCGAGCACGGGGCATCGGTCGAGGCGATGGTGGGGCAAATAATAACCGGAGACTCCAGGTAGTAGGCGACGGCCTTGGCGGTGTCGAGGATCTTGCCGCCACCGACGCCGACGATGATGTCGCAACCGTTGTCGCGAGCGAGCGCAACCAGGCGATCGACCTCGCCCTTGGAGCACTCGCCGTTAAAGTCCTCAAACAGCAGCTCGGCCTTAGCCTCGGCAAAGCCGCCCTCGATCTTGGCACCGACGCGCTTCTTGCCCGAAGGCGTCACGATGACGAGGGCCTTAGCGCCGAGCGGCTCGACATAGGAGCCGAGCTTGGCGAGCTCGTCCGGACCCTGGATGTACTTGCTGGGGCTATTGAAGATTGCAGCCATAACTATCCCATTCTCTAAAAAAGAAAGGGGCTCCGTACAGATACGTGCGGAGCCCCTCGTTACGATAACAAGAGTCGATTAGAAATCGATGTCGGTGTCGTAGTAGCAGGCCTTGAGAATCTTCTCGAAGTCGGCAGCCTTGGTCTCACGCGGGTTCTCGGGCGTGCAGGCGTCCTGCTCGGCGTTCGCGGCGATCTCGGGCAGCTTGGCGAGGAACTCCTCCTCGGAAACCATCTGCGGGTTCTCGGCGTCGACCTTCACGCCGCCATTCGCGTAATCCTTGATGGACTGCGGAATGTTGAGCTGGTCGTTGAGGTCGCGAATCTTCTGGACGAGCGCAGCGATGAGCTCCTCGTTGGTCTCGCCGGGAAGGTGCAGGATCTCCTTGGCCACGTAAGCGTAACGCTCGGCAGCACGGGGATCCTTGGAGTTCCACTGGATGACCTTGCCCAGGTACATGGCGTTAGCGGCACCGTGGATGATGTGGCCGTTCTCGAAGGCAGCACCGGTCTTGTGAGCCATGGAGTGAACGATGCCGAGCAGACCCGAGGAGAAGGCGATACCGGCGATGCACTGAGCCTCGTGCATGTGCTGACGGGCCTCATGGTCGCCAGCATAGGACTTGGGCAGCCACTCGACGATCTCGCGGATGCCGTGCAGAGCGTTGGCGTCGGTGAACATAGAGGCGCAGGTGGAAACGTAGGCCTCCATGCAGTGGGTCAGAGCATCCATGCCGGTGTGAGCGCACAGCTTGGCGGGCATGGTGTAGGTGAGCTCGGGGTCGACGATGGCGACATCAGGGGTGATGTTGAAGTCGGCCAGCGGGTACTTGATGCCCTTGGCGTAGTCGGTGATGACGGAGAAGGCAGTAACCTCGGTAGCGGTACCGGAGGTAGAGGAGATGGCGCAGAAATGAGCCTTCTGACGCAGCTCGGGGAAGCTGAACGGCTGGATGATGTTATCGAAGGACTCCTCGGGATACTCGTAGAAGACCCACATGGCCTTAGCGGCATCGATGGGCGAGCCGCCGCCGATGGCGATAATCCAGTCGGGCTCGAACTCGCGCATGGCCTCGGCGCCCTTCATGACCGTCTCGATGGACGGGTCGGACTCGACGCCCTCGAACAGCTTGACCTCGAAACCGCCTTCCTTAAGGTCGTTCTCGACGTCCTGCAGGAACCCGCCGCGGCGCATAGAGCTGCCGCCAGAAACGATGATGGCCTTCTTGCCCTTGAGGTTCTTCACCTCGTGGCGAGCGCCCTCACCAAAGTACAGATCGCGAGGATTGGTAAAACGTCCCATACTGTGCCTCCTAAACAAGCCCCTCTTAGACTTGCGTATATAACGGAGCACCCAATTGGCTCCGTTAGGACCGGTTTGCGCGTTGCCGGCGATGACAATGCGCGATGTCTAAACGTCTCAACGCTCAGACAAACACTATTTTACCGTTCTGGTTGGTCAGTTATTCACCTAAAGCCGCCAATGATGAAACGTTTTTTCTATCCTTGGAACCTCTTGCGTTGCGGTTATTGCCCCAAGCTGGGCAAACGTTTTATCAAGGTTGACTACATATCCCGGGCAGGACCGTGCCCCTCCAAAATATGCACCGTTCGCCGCCAAAAATCGACCGTTTGCGGCACCGTGATACCACTCGGTCGTCCAAGGTGCCGACATTTGTGCGACATCCGTCTTCGTGGTGCAAAGGTGCAAGTCCAAGTGCGGCACCCCCGGTGTGCCACATGCGGGTAAACTAGAACCTTATATAGAAACATTTGAACCCTAACCGCAGCAAAGGAGGCCCCATGGCATTCGATCCCATTCAAGAGGATTGCCATCGCCTCGTTCTTGAGGCCTTGCGCCGCGACAATATCCCGCTCACCGACGGTGCCGCCGTAGAGCGTCTGATGGAACAATTCACCCGCAACCCCGCACCGCTCATCGTGCACGACCGCGACCGCGCCGGGCACCTCATTGCCAAGGTGGTCGAGGCTGTCGACTACCGCATTCCCTTTATCCCTGACGATACCCAGGCAGAGCAAGAAGAGGCAGCTGCCGAGAACATGCTCCGCGAGGCAGCCGCGCTCGACCCGACCAACTGGGACGCTCAGCGCATGCTGACCGCCCTCACCGCCGGCTCCAACGAGGAATACGTGCAGTATCTGGTGTCCAAGTGCGACGAAGTGGAGCACGATCTGGCGCTCAAGACCGCCTCGGCGCAGGACCCCTACGAGCGTGAGGCCGCAGGCGACCTTATGCGCCGCCCCTACCTGCGCTGGCTTGCCGCCTTGGCATCGCGCGCGCTCATTAGCGGACGCTACCGCATGTCGCTCGAAGCCGCGAATCGCAGCTTGGACTTTGCGCCCAACGACCCCGCTGGTGTCCGCCACACCGCGATGCTCGCTATGGCAAAGCTCGAATACCCCGCCGAGGAGCTCAAGCGATTTCGCTCTGCCCACTCCGTCCCCTATCTCGCCAGCACGCCGCTGCGTCGTCGTCCCAAGGACGCGGAGCGCGACTTGGACCCATGGACGCTCATCGCGCTGATGAGCGCTGCCTGGCGCGAGCTGGACTACGAGGGCGCCGAGCACTATTTGCGCATCCTCGAACGCTCGTGCCCGCACGCGGCCGAGGCGCTCTACTTCCAAACCGAGTTTCCCGATGGCGTCTATGCCCGCGTCAACGTGGGTGTGGGTTCCACCGACGAGCTCGTCCTTGCGCTGTCCGAGGCGACGCCGGTACTGCAGGAGGGCCTGGGCGCCCCCGACAACGCCAGCTTCGCCGCCTGGGTCGCTACCAACGATATCGTGCGTTCCCAAATCGATGAGCGCATACTGCGGGCGGCCGAGCAGGGTTTGCCGTTTAAGGGAGGAGACCTCTAATGGATCCGAGCGTCTACATCCCCGCCTACCTGGAGCGCACCTATCTGGCGTCGCACCCCGAACTCACCGATGCAGCACGCGAGCTTGTCCATAACGACGTGAGCGTCAACCCTCATAAGTATGCGCAGACCGAGCATGCTCAGGCACTGCTGTCCTACGCCGGTGTTCATCGCCACCTGCTCGACGAGCTCCATCGCATCGAGGATATGGGCAGCGACGAGGAGTTCGAGCAGACGCGCAATCGTCTGTTCGACGACATGCGCGATGAGCTGCTCAAGATTGTCCGCGTCGATGCGCTGGCCGTCGATGCCCAGCTGCTCGCCATCATTTTGGCGGACACGCCCGTTGACGCCTGCCTGGGCGACCTGATGAAGCTCGAGGCGACCACGACCGATTACCTGCAGCAAAGTGTGCCCGGGTTCGATATGGAGGCCCCACACTACTGGGCCAACAAAGTTTTGACGGACGGCGTGACGGCGGCAGATCTCACCGTGAACGAGCCGGCACTTATCGGGTGGCTCCACACGCTCGAGGCCATCTCGCAGCTGTGCATGGCGAGCGCCCGCTACCGTGCTGCCGCCAACTACGCCCGCCGCGTCCTTAAGGCGGAAGGCTACCCCACCCGAGCCGCAGGCACCGTGTTGCTCGCCCTCGCTCGCCTGGAAGACCAGGACGGCTTTTTTGCCCTGGCTCACCAGCTCGAGGAAGAGATCGGGGCTGATGCACTCGAGAACTCCCCCTGGTACCTGCTCGCCCGCACGATTCTGCTGTTCAAAACAAACAAGATGCGCCCGGCGACACGCGCGCTGCGCGAGTTTGCCAACCGCTGCGAGGGCGGCGCGTTCTTTTTGCTGAACCCCATGTATCAGACGCCGTACCTTCCCTGCCGGCCCGAGCCACGCGATCCCTGGGACCTTTCGCACCAGGCCGTTTGGGAAGCGGACGGCATTATCTCGGACACTCCCGACTTTGCCCCCTGGGCCAATGCCTGCGAAGACGTGTCGCAGCTTGCCCAGGAATTTGCGCGCCGCTACGGTTTTTAGTGACGCACTCAACCCGACCATGTCGTTTACGTTAGGAACGGTTTCATGAACCTCCGCTCATCTCTTGCCTGTACCTCGAGCGATATCGCCCGCTGGGGGCTGCGCTCCGTCCTTAAGCGCCAGGGCGGCGTACTCCCCGGCCGCATCGCCATGAAGATCGACCCCGAGCTGCTGAGCGACCTCGCCGGCCTTGTCGACCGCAGTGTGGTGATCACCGGCACCAACGGTAAGACCACCACCTCCAACCTCATCGCCGACGCCGTTGCTGCCAGCGGTGCCACCGTGGTGTGCAACCGTGCCGGCAACAATATGGAGCCTGGTGTGGTGGGTGCTCTGCTCGAGGCTCGCAGCGGCCTTAAGCACACCAGCAGCGGCAAGCGCGTGGGCGTTTTTGAATGCGACGAGCTCTACACCGTGCGCGTCCTGCCCAAGCTCAAGCCGACGTACTTCGTACTGCTCAACCTGTTCCGCGACCAGCTAGACCGCTACGGCGAAATCGACCATACCCAAGACGTCATCGTCCATGCGTTGGAGCTCTCTCCGACGACAACGCTCATCTACAACGCCGACGACCCGTTGTGCGCCTCGATTGCCGCGCGCGTTCCCAACGCGAGCATTGCCTTTGGCATCGACGGCGCCACCAACACCGAGTCCGACCGTATTAGCGACTCACGTTTTTGCTCACAGTGCAACGCGCCGCTGGAGTATGACTACGTGCAATACGGCCAGCTCGGCGCCTACCATTGCCCCTCGTGCGGCTGGGCCCGCCCTGCGCTTGTCCGTCGCGTGACGGGCGTGGAGCTCGGCTGCGACGGCTACAACTTTGACCTGATCTTTGGATCTGCGCCTGACGCGGCTGCCGCACACATCGCCACACGCTACAACGGCCTGTACATGGTCTACAACGTTGCCGCCGCCTTCTTTGCCGCGCACGAGTTGGGCGTGGATACGGCGCTTCTACAGCCTACGCTCGATGCCTATGTGCCCGCTGGCGGACGCATGGGCCGCTGGGATATCGCCGGCCGCACCGTCGAGGCAAACCTGGCCAAGAATCCCGTGGGCTTCGATCGACAGATCCAATCCATTAAGACGGCGGGCGGCAGACTCTGCGCTTTCTTCCTTAACGACAACGACGCCGACGGCCACGATGTTTCGTGGATCTACGACGTCGACTTTGAGCGCATCGCCGACACGCCGGGTCTTGTCGCCTTTGCCGGCGGCACGCGCGCACACGACATGCAGGTGCGCCTCAAGTATGCCGGCATCGATGCCGCGATTATCTCGGACGTCGCGCAGGCAATTGGCGCCGTGGCAAACGAGGCCGCTGATGACACCTTCTACGCCGTCGCCAACTACACGGCCTTCCCGCCGCTGGTCAAGGAGCTCGACGGGCTGAAAGGCGCCACCGCCGACGCTGTTGCTGGGCGCGCCGTAGCCCGTGCCGACGGCAGCGCTCTTCCTGTCGGTATCGCGCCAGTCGAGCTTTCGCGCCCGCTGCGCATCGTCTACCTGTATCCCGATGCCCTTAACCTCTACGGCGACGGCGGCAACGTCATCGCCCTCGAGCGCCGCTGCGCCTGGCGTGGCATTCCCGTGCGCGTGGACGAGGTCCGTATGGGCGAAACGCTTGATTTGACCGATGCCGATATCGTCATGATGGGTGGCGGCTCCGACCGCGACCAGCTAGCCGTGGCACACGAGCTGCTCGCCCAAAAAGACAAGGTCGAGGCCTATGTTGAGGATGGCGGCTCGCTGCTTGCCATCTGTGGCAGCTATCAGCTGCTCGGCCGTTCGTACTATATGGGCGAAAATCGCATCGAGGGCCTGGGCGTCATTGCCGCCGAAACCGTACGTGGCTCCGATCGCCTGATCGGCAACGTAGCCGTCAAAACCGATCTGGCACCTGAGCCCTTTGTGGGATTCGAGAACCATGGAGGTCGCACCCTGCTCGACGCGGAGGCAACGCCGCTCGGAACGTCCGTCGTCGCGGGCACCGGCAACAACGGCGACGATGGCCTTGAGGGTCTGATCTACAAGGGCGTCATCGGCACGTACCTGCACGGGCCGGCGCTGCCCAAAAACCCCGAACTCGCCGACTGGCTGATCGCCCATGCCCTCGAGCGCCGCGGCGATGCGCAGGCCACGGCCCTGCTGCCGCTCAAAACCCTCGACGACACCTACGAGCACGCCGCCCACGACGCCGCCATGAAGCTCCTCCCCTAGCACCTCACCACCACAAAGGGGACAGGCACCTTTGTGGTGGTTTTGACCCATCCCAGCGATTTGTCACAATCTGTAACATCTAGACCGTTAAAAGTCGTCTTACTGTTACAGAATGAGATGTTCGTCCCGACGCCCGCCTTTTGTCTCGATCTGTAACAGATAGAGCCGATTTGCCCGCCCAGATGTTACAGATTGAGATATTTGAAGATCGGGATAGAGAGCCAGCTCCTATGTGGTGGTTTTCCAGTTTGCCAACGATATACGCGCCGGCAAAAAAGTCTGCTATACTCTTTCCCGCTGTCCCCATCGTCTAGCGGCCAAGGACGCCACCCTTTCAAGGTGGATATCGCGGGTTCGAATCCCGCTGGGGGCACCATTTGAAATCTGAAGCCCGTTACCAATTCGGTGACGGGCTTTTTTCTTCCCCAACGCCGGGATTCGAACCCGACAGGGTGCGGAGCTGAGGAAACGCGAAGCGTTTTCCAGCGCAGCACGCAAGGAGCGAAGCGACGCAGCGAAGGCGGGCGGAGCCAGCCGCCCGCGGACATCCCGCTGGGGGCACCATTTAAATTAAGAAGCCCGTTACCCCCGCGGTGACGGGCTTTTTGCTACCGATATGCCGGGATTCGAACCCGGCAGGGTGCGGATCCCGGCATCATCGCAAGGCCTGTGGTCAAAAAATGGCAAATATGAGTACTGTTACCATTTTAGTTACAGAGATTTCATGCCTTCAGAAGGCGATTTAGCCGTCAGGCGTCCTACGGCGGAAAAATTGCAGACGTTTATCGGCTAAGTACTTGGGCATATGTTGCGTAACACTACATATTTTGCAAATAAATAATGTTACAGGACTTGTGACAGTACTCATATTTGACGTTTTTTGCCCATAGCCCTTTATACCTAGGCAAATCGGCGGCAAAACGGGCTTCAAAGCGTCCTTCGCAAACAAAACCGGGGCCCGCATGATGCGGACCCCGGCTCAATACCGTGACGATATGTCAGTTACGCCCTACACGTAGAACAGGATGTCGTCGTAGGTCGGGACCGGCCAGTAGTCGGCTGCCACGATCTCCTCCATGGCGTCCACGGCGGCACGCAGCGCATCCATAGCGGGAACGACCTCGTGCGCGTACACGTTGGCCTGCTCCTGGCCATCGAGGGCCTCAGCCTTCTGATGCACGGCGTCAAGCGCCTTGATGGAGTCGTTGATGGTGGTGATACCGTTGCAGAGCTTGTTGAGCGTGTTCTGCTCGCACTGCATGGCGGCCTCGGCACCGGCGGCACGAATAGTCTCAAGGCCCTTAGCGACCTTGGTGGCATAGGCGGTAATGACCGGGCGATAGGTACGACGCGCCTCGCGAACCATCGTGGTGGCCTCGATGTTCATGAGCTTGTTGTACTTCTCGAGCTTGCAGTCATAGCGGCACTGAGCCTCGGCCTTGGTCAGGACGCCCGTCTCCTCAAAGAGCGCAATGGCCTTATCGGAAACAAAGGCGGGAAGAGCGTCGGCCGTGGTCTTGTTGTTGGCAAGGCCGCGCTTCTCGGCCTCGATGGGCCACTCGTCGGAGTAACCGTCGCCGGAGAACAGGATGCGCTGGTGATCGGTCAGCACCTTCTTGCAGTACTCGAGCGCGGCGTCCTGGAACTTATCCTCGGGCGTACCCTCGAGTGCGTCGGCGAAGGACTTGAGCGACTTGGCCACGGCGGCATCGAGCACCAGGTTGGAGTCGGAAACGTTCTGCTCGGAGCCGCAGGCACGGAACTCGAACTTGTTGCCGGTGAAGGCGAACGGGGAGGTGCGGTTGCGGTCGGTGTTGTCCTGCATCAGTTTGGGCAGAGTATCGGCGCCCAGGTCGAGCACGCCGCGCGTGGCATGGACAGAAGCCTTGCCATCGATGATCTTCTCGACGACCTCGGTAAGTTGGTCGCCCAGGAAGATGGACATAATCGCCGGAGGAGCCTCGTTGGCGCCCAGACGATGGTCATTGCCGGCCGAGGCAACGGAGGCACGCAGGAGCTCCTGATAGTTATCGACGGCCTCGATCACCGCGGTGAGGAAGACGATGAACTGCAGGTTGTCGAGCGGGGTGTCGCCCGGGTCGAGCAGGTTCTCGGACTCGGTGCCAAGCGACCAGTTGTTGTGCTTGCCCGAACCGTTGATGCCCTCGAAGGGCTTCTCGTGCAGCAGGCAGACCAAGTCGTGACGGGAGGCGATGAGCTTCATCTTCTCCATCATGACCAGGTTCTGGTCGATGGCCTCGTTGACCTCGCCATAGACAGGGGCGAGCTCATGCTGGCAGGGAGCGACCTCGTTGTGCTTGGTCTTGGCGGGAATGCCAAGCGCCCACAGTTCATCGTCCAGGTCCTTCATATAGGCCGAGACGGTGGGGCGGATAGCGCCAAAGTAGTGCTCCTCGAGCTCCTGGCCCTTGCAGGGGGCAGCGCCAAAGAGGGTGCGGCCGGTGATGACCAGGTCCCTGCGCTTGCGGTAAGCGTCCTTCTTGATCAGGAAGTACTCCTGCTCATCGCCCACGGAAGGAACGACCTTCTTGGGGGTCTTACCAAACAGCGCCAAAACGCGCTTAGACTCACGCGAGAGCGCGGTCATAGAGCGCAGCAGCGGGGTCTTCTTGTCCAGGGCCTCGCCCGTGTAGGAGCAGAAGGCCGTGGGGATGCACAGGACATCGTCCTTAATGAAGGCGGGGCTGGTAGGATCCCAAGCGGTGTAGCCACGGGCCTCGAAGGTGGCACGCAGGCCGCCGTTGGGGAAGCTGGAGGCGTCCGGCTCGCCCTGGATGAGGTTCTTGCCCGTAAACTTGGTAATGGCGGTGCCGTCGTGGTTGGGCTCGAGGAAGCTGTCATGCTTCTCGGAAGTAATGCCCGAAAGCGGCTGGAACCAGTGCGCGTAGTGCGTCGCGCCCTTGGAGATGGCCCAGACCTTCATGGCGTGGGCAACGGCGTTGGCCACATCCAGGTCGAGCGGCTCACCGTCCTCGAGGGTTGCAGCAAGGCGCTTCCAAATGTCCTTGGGGAGGTAGTCCTTCATGACTTCCTCAGAGAACACCATGGTCCCGAAGCGGTCAGTAAGATCGGCCATACGGAACTCCCTTCGTATCGGCACCGCGTGAGAAGCGGTGTTGATTACTAACGAACGAGTCATAGCTTAGACTCGCCGTGTTTCCGCGACATTACCGTTATGTTGCTGTCGCGAAACCAATCAATGAGGTTACCCTATCGAGGCGGCGTTGCCACCCTCAACAGCCAATCAACTGTATAAATAGCAGACCTCTCCCCATGGTTTAAGGGTAGTCAATTTGGGATGGAGCTCTATTAACTGGTATTTTGCATCAGATACCAGTCTTTATAGTCCGTGCCCAGATTAGCCGCTCTGTTATAGATAAAGCCGATAGCAAGGCATCTTTGATTGGTATCCTCAAATAGCGAGTGAAACTCCACCGTGACACAGTGGTGCTGTAGAATCCTTACAACACATCACACTATTACGTATCTAGAGGAGCACGATATGCGCGTCGACGAGGTTTTTAAGCAGGCAGCATCCCAGGGCACCGCACCTGTTTCGTTTGAGATGTTCCCGCCCAAGGGTGAGCTTACCCTCGACACGGCTCGCGAGGTGGCAGGCAATCTGTGCAAGCTTTCGCCGA
>CABUTH010000030.1 GCA_902494465.1 uncultured Collinsella sp. | reverse complement strand
GTCGCCACGGCGGGTCACAAGTCCGATATCGACGTGGTGATTCAGGCCATGCGTGCCAAGCCTGCCTATCTGGGCTGTCTGGGTTCGCGCCGCAAGACGGCCTTTGTGCGTGCCCGCCTGGAGCAGGAAGGTTTTACGCAGGACCAGATCGACGAGCTGCACCTTCCGATCGGCGTTGCCATCGAGGCCGAGGACCCCAAGGAGATCGCCATCTCCATCGCCGCCGAGATGATCCACCTGCGCCGCACCAAACTCGTCCCCCGCAAGCGCTAATCGGATCCCCACCAATAAGTTGCGGTGAAATACGGACTGTTTAAGCCTGTTAGGCCGCCAAACAGTCCCTATTTCACCGCAACTGCTTTTTGGGATCAATTTGTGCGGGGGAGTTGTGGAGTTGTGCAGGCAGACGAGGTTTTTCTGGAAATACGCTCCCGATGCGCGTATAGTACCGATTGTTTTGTCGGCTCCTGCTGCGTCGAGTCCAAACCGCGAAATGCCATGAGCGGCGCGGATGCAGCCAGGAGGCACGAGGACAACCCATCGTGGCCACGCCCCGTGCTTAAAACCCCAAGAAGGAGTGAACAATGGCAGAAGAGAAGTATGTGCCGCGTCTGAAGACCAAGTACAACAACGAGGTCAAGCAGCAGCTTCAGGACAAGTTCCAGTACGAGAACGTCATGATGATCCCCAAGTTTGAGAAGATCGTCGTGAACATGGGTGTCGGCGAGGCCGCTACCGATTCCAAGGCCATCGACGGTGCCGTGCGCGACCTGCGCGCCATCACCGGCCAGCAGCCGATGATCACCCGTGCCCGCAAGTCCATCGCTACCTTCCGCCTGCGCGCTGGTATGCCGATCGGCTGCAAGGTTACCCTGCGTGGCGACCGTATGTGGGAGTTCTTCGATCGTCTGACCTCCGTCGCGATCCCTCGTATCCGCGACTTCCGCGGTATCTCCGCCAAGAGCTTCGACGGCCGTGGTAACTTCTCCATGGGCGTCACCGAGCAGCTCATCTTCCCCGAGATCGACTTCGACTCCGTCGATCACCAGCGTGGTATGGACATCACTTTCGTGACCACCGCCAACACCGATGAGGAGGCCAAGGCCCTTCTGGACGCCTTCGGTTTCCCGTTCAAGAAATAGGTTCACCTGCCCTATAAGCGCCGTTCCCACAAGGGGGCGGCGCTTGGGGCGAACAATACTCTATGTGAGGAGGATATAAGTGGCTAAGACATCGATGATCGTCAAGTGCAATCGCAAGCAGAAGTTCTCTACTCGTGAGTACACGCGCTGCCAGCGCTGCGGCCGTCCGCACTCTGTGTACCGCAAGTTCGGCCTGTGCCGTGTCTGCTTCCGCGAGCTTGCACTCAAGGGCGAGCTTCCCGGCGTTAAGAAGGCCAGCTGGTAAGTCACTACCAGCGTTTCAAGCATCAGTTTGGAACAGGGAAAACGCGCTAAAAAGGCTTTGCCGTTAAGGGCGGCGAAGAACCAAGAGCACGTGTTCATCAAGAACGAAGGAGAATCTGTATGAACCTTACAGACCCGATCGCAGATATGCTTACGCGCATCCGTAACGCTAACTCTGTGAACAAGGCCACGGTCTCCATGCCGAGCAGCAAGAAGCTCGTCGAGATCGCTCGTGTTCTGCACGAGGAGGGCTACATCGAGGGCTACGATGTCGAGGACACCGTTCCCCAGAAGACTCTGCACATCACGCTTAAGTATGGTCCCAAGAAGGCTAAGGTCATCAACGGCATCCGCCGCATTTCCAAGCCGGGCCTGCGTAAGTACACCGGCGTTGCCGACATGCCCCGCGTCCGCGGTGGCCTTGGTACCGCCATTATTTCCACCAGCCATGGCGTCATGACCGACCGCGATGCTCGCAAGCACAACGTCGGCGGCGAGATCATCGCTTACGTCTGGTAATTCGCTCGGTAGGTAGAAGGAAAGGAGATCACCGTGTCTCGTATCGGTAATAAGCCTGTCCAGATTCCCGCCGGAGTCGAAGTGGCAGTCAACGGCAACAACGTTGTCGTCAAGGGCCCCAAGGGCCAGCTCGAGCTCGATGTCTTTGAGAAGCTCGCTATCAACGTCGAGGACAACGTCCTCACCGTTTCCCGTCCCGACGACGAGCGTGAGACCCGTGCCCGCCACGGCCTCACCCGCGCCCTCATCCACAACATGGTTGTTGGCGTTTCCGAGGGCTTCGAGAAGAAGCTCGAGCTCGCCGGC
Organism: uncultured Collinsella sp.; assembly: GCA_902494465.1. Classification (GTDB taxonomy): domain Bacteria; phylum Actinomycetota; class Coriobacteriia; order Coriobacteriales; family Coriobacteriaceae; genus Collinsella. The sequence goes on along the minus strand of CABUTH010000030.1, from coordinate 13,755 downwards.
GTCGGTTACCGCGTGCAGCAGAAGGGTAAGAACCTCGAGTTCTCCCTGGGCTTCTCGCACCCCGTGATCGTCGAGGCTCCCGAGGGCATCACCTTCGAGGTTCCCGACAACACCCACGTGAACGTCAAGGGTATCAACAAGCAGCAGGTCGGTCAGATCGCCGCTGAGATCCGCGGCCATCGTCCTCCCGAGCCTTACAAGGGCAAGGGTATCCACTACGTTGGCGAGCACATCCGCCGCAAGCTGGGTAAGGCCGCCAAGTAGTCGTAACCGACTCACTCGCATAAGACCAGCACCCCGTCAGGTGCTGGCAAGATCAACCTTTTTAGGAGTTTACGTATGAACAAGCATAAGGCGAAGCTGGAAGGCCTCAAGCGTCGTCAGCGTCGTGTTCGCGGCAAGGTCTCGGGTACCTCCGAGCGTCCGCGTCTTCGCGTGACCCGTACTAACGCCAACATCTATGCCCAGATCATCGATGACAGCAAGGGCTCCAGCCTGACGCTCGTCTCTGCCTCGACCCTCGAGGCCGAGTTCAAGGGCACCCACACCTCGAACAAGGAGGCTGCGGAGAAGGTCGGTCAGCTCGTTGGCAAGCGCGCCATCGAGGCCGGCATTACCAAGGTCGCCTTCGATCGCGGTGGCCGTATCTACCATGGCCGCGTCAAGGCCCTCGCCGACGGTGCTCGTGCCGCCGGTCTCGAGTTCTAGGAGGTATGTAGCACATGGCTCGTAATCAGAAGCAGCAGCGCGAGGCCTCCGAGTTCGAGGAGCGCGTCGTTTACATCAACCGCGTGTCGAAGACCGTCAAGGGTGGTCGTCGCATGAGCCTCGTCGCTCTCGTCGTCGTTGGCGACGGCAAGGGCAACGTCGGCGTTGGCATGGGCAAGTCCGCTGAGGTGCCCATGGCCATCTCCAAGGCATCTCTCGATGCCAAGAAGAACATGTTCCACGTGCCGGTGACCGAGCAGGGCACCATCCCGCACGAGGTTCTCGGCCACTTTGGTGCCGGCCGCATCATCATCAAGCCCGCTGTCGAGGGTACCGGCGTTATCGCCGGCGGCGCTGTGCGTCCCCTCTTTGAGCTTGCTGGCATCAAGAACGTCCTGTCCAAGTCCCTCGGTACCGACAACGGCCTCAACATCATCAAGGCTGCCGTCGAGGGCCTCAAGGAGCTCTCCAGCCCTGAGGACGTCGCGGCTCGCCGTGGCCTGACGGTCTCCGAGATGTTCGTCGGTAAGGAGAACTAAGCATGGCTGACACCATCAAGATCAAGCAGGTCCGCAGCACCAACGGTTGCAAGCAGGACCAGGTCCGTACTGTCCGTGCCCTCGGTCTCCACAGGATCCGCGAGGTTCGCGAGATTGCTGACAACGAGTCCGTCCGCGGCATGATCTTCAAGGTCAAGCACCTTGTCGAGATTGTAGAGGAGTAGCAAATGCAGCTTCACGATCTTACTCCCGCGCCCGGTTCCACCAAGAACCGCAAGCGCGTCGGCCGTGGCAATTCTTCGGGTCACGGCACCACTTCTGGCCGCGGTCAGAAGGGCCAGGGTTCCCGCTCTGGCGGCACCAAGGGTGCCGGCTTCGAGGGTGGCCAGACTCCGCTGGCTATGCGCCTGCCCAAGCTTCCGGGCTTCCGTAACCCCCGTCGTATCGAGTACACCGCTGTTAACGTTGAGCGTCTCGAGCGTAAGTTCGAGGACGGCGCTGTGATCGACGGTGCCGCTCTTAAGGCCGCTCGCATCACCAAGAGCGAGTTCGAGCCCGTCAAGGTGCTCGGCAATGGTGAGCTCACCAAGAAGTTCACGGTCAAGGTCGACAAGGTCAGCGCTTCTGCGCAGGCCAAGATCGAGGCCGCCGGCGGAAAGGTCGAGCTGCCGTGCTAAATGGTCTTAAGAATGCTTTCCGCATCAAAGAATTGCGCGAAAAGATTCTTTTTACCATAGCTATGCTCGTCGTGTACCGCATTGGTGCGCACGTTCCTGTGCCCGGCATTCCCTTCCAGGGGATGCTGGGCCTTTTCTCGACCGATAACAATTCGGTCGCCGCAGGTGCTATGGCCCTCCTGAATCTTTTCTCTGGCGGCGCGTTGAGCTATGTGTCGGTGTTTTCGCTGGGCATCATGCCTTACATCACCAGCTCGATCATCCTCCAGATGCTCCAGGCCGTCGTGCCTTCCCTGCATGAGCTTGCCCGCGAGGGCGAGGTCGGTCAGACCAAGATTACGCAGTATTCGCGTTACCTCACCCTGGCTCTGGCAATCCTCAACTCCGTGGGTTACCTCTTCCTCTTTAAGAGCTTCGGCATCAGCTTCAATGGCGCCGGCGCTCCCGAGATCATCTTCGACCTCATGATCGTCGGTACACTCACCGCCGGCGCCATGCTGATCATGTGGATTGGTGAGCTCATCACCCAGCGCGGTATCGGCAATGGCATGTCGCTGATCATCTTCGCGAACATCATGGCCGGTCTGCCGCAGGCTATCTTCTCCAGCACCGAGGGCAATGCCGGTGGCATCATCACCATGGTGATCATCTGCGCCATCATCCTGCTGGTTATCCCGCTGATTGTTTTCCTTGAGCGCGGCCAGCGCCGCATCCCGGTCTCCTACGCTAAGCGCGTCGTGGGCCGTCGCATGATGGGTGGCCAGACCACCTACCTGCCCATCAAGGTCAACACCGCGGGTGTCGTGCCGATCATCTTCGCTTCGGCGCTGCTGTACTTCCCGGCTCAGATTGCCGTGTTCTTCCCCGGCATCGGCTGGATTCAGGCAGTTGCCTCTGCGCTTTCGCGCGGCTGGCTCAACTGGGTGCTTAACGTTGTCCTCATCGTGTTCTTCGCGTACTTCTACACCTCCATGGTGTTCAACCCCGATGACACGGCCGACAACCTTAAGAAGCAGGGCGGCTTTATTCCGGGCGTGCGTCCGGGTAGGGCTACCGCGGCCTACATCAAGAACGCGCTCAACAAGATCACGCTTCCCAGCGCTGTCTTTTTGGCGCTCATCGCCATCGTGCCTTCGATCATCTTCTCCTTCACGGGTAACCAGCTGATTCAGGCATTTGGCGGCACGTCCATCCTCATCATGGTCGGCGTCGTGCTCGACACGGTCGATAAGCTCGAAGGCCAGATCAAGATGTATGATTACGATGGATTCTTTAAATAGGCTAGAGGAGGATTGCTCATGAACCTCGTATTGCTCGGAGCTCCGGGTGCCGGTAAGGGCACCGTCGCACAGGAGCTCGTCGCCGAGTTTGGCGTCGCCCACATTTCCACGGGCGACCTGCTGCGTGCTGCCGTCAAGGGTGGCACCGAGCTTGGTATTCAGGCTAAGAAGTACATGGACGCTGGCGAGCTCGTTCCCGACCAGCTCGTGATCGACCTTGTCAAGGAGCGCCTTGCCGCCGATGACGCCCAGCAGGGCTTCATCCTCGACGGGTTCCCGCGCAACACCGCCCAGGCTGTGACGCTCGATTCCGAGCTCTCTGCCATGGGTCGCGAGATCGACTGTGCCCTTCTGGTCGATGTGGCCCCCGAGGTCATTATCGATCGCCTGTCTTCGCGTCGCACCTGCCGCGCCTGCGGTTACACCGGCACCGCTGCCGATGCTACCTGCCCCAAGTGCGGTGGCGAGATGTATCAGCGCGACGACGACAAGCCTGAGACCATCAAGAACCGTCTCGACGTCTACGAGAAGTCCACGAGCCCGCTCGTCGACTACTATCGTGGCCAGGGTCTGCTCAAGTCGGTCAACGGTGACCAGGCTCGCGAGACCGTGTACGGGGATGTCAAAGAGGCTCTCGGTCTATGATCAAGATTAAGTCTGCAACGCAAATCGAGCAGATGAAGAAGGCAGGAGCGCTATCTAAGATGGCGCTCCGCCACGTTGGAGCCATGGTGCGCCCCGGCGTTTCGACTTTTGAGCTCGATCAGCTCGCGGAGCAGATTATCCGCATGCATGGCGGCACCCCGGCCTTTAAGGGTTACGGTGGGTTCCCGGGGACCATTTGCGCATCGATCAACGATGCCGTGGTCCATGGTATTCCCAACCCCGACATGATCCTGCGCGATGGCGATATCATCTCCATCGATACGGGAGCCGTTGTCGACGGTTGGGTCGGCGATAACGCTTGGACGTTTTTCGTCGGCACCCCCACGCCCGAAGCCAAGGCTTTGTGCGAGGTCACGCGCGATTGCCTTAAGGCTGCCATCGAGCAGGCTGTTCCCGGTAACCATATCGGGGACGTCGGTTATGCCGTTCAGTCCCTCGCCGAGTCTCACGGTTACGGTGTGCTTCGTGATTATGTAGGCCATGGCATTGGCCGCGTGATGCACGAGGACCCCAACGTTCCTAACTATGGAAAGAAGGGGAGGGGCGTTCGCCTCCAGGCCGGCATGGTCATTGCCATCGAGCCGATGGTTACGATGGGTTCCAACCATGTGAGCACGGGCTCCGACGGTTGGATTGTTACGACCAATGACCACCTGCCCGCCGCGCACTACGAGAACACCGTCGCCATTACCAATGACGGTCCGGTGATTCTCACCACGGATGCCCAAGGTGCTTGGTGTTCGCTCCAAGGCGGAGAAATGTAACAAGTTCCACTTAGTTGTGGAGCCATTACGAAGTTATTACGATGCGTGCATACGTGTTGTAGAATACTCAATCGCTGTCGTTTTCTAGAGAAAGATGATTGCTTGTGAAGAAGGAAGACGCAATTGAGCTCGAGGGTACGGTAAAGGAACCGCTGCCCAATGCCATGTTTAAGGTCGAGCTCGAGAACGGTCATTCGGTTCTGTGCAACATTTCTGGCAAGATCCGAATGAATTACATCCGTATTCTCCCCGGTGACAGGGTTGTCGTGGAGCTTTCCCCGTACGACCTGACCCGCGGCCGCATCACCTATCGCTACAAATAGCGGCACGCATACACGCACTCCATTTCCGACTGCAGGCTTAGCTCAACCTACGGTCGGATTGTGTGTGAAGACCATCCATAGTTTTAAACGCCTGCGGCTGGGCGAGTAGATAGTAGGGAAGTAGTTTGAGCGCTACCGAAAGGAAGAACGATGAAGGTACGTCCTTCGGTCAAGAAGATGTGCGATAAGTGCAAAATCATTAGGCGCCATGGCAAGGTCCTCGTCATTTGCGAGAACCCCCGTCATAAGCAGCGTCAGGGTTAAGAGAGGAGACTACGTTGGCCCGTATTAATGGTGTCGACCTCCCGCGTGAGAAGCGCGTTGAGATCGGTCTGACCTACATTTACGGCATCGGCCGCACCACTGCGACGAAGATTTGCGTCGAGTGCAACGTTAACGTGGATACGCGCGTTAAGGACCTCACCGAGGATGAGGTTAACGCCATCCGCGATTATATTGATAAGAACCAGATCATGGTTGAGGGCGACCTCCGCCGTGAGCGCAACCAGAACGTCAAGCGCCTTATGGACATCGGCTGCAACCGCGGCCTTCGTCACCGCAAGGGCCTCCCGGTCCGCGGCCAGCGCACCCACACTAACGCTCGTACCCGCAAGGGCCCGAAGCGTCAGATCGGTGCTAAGAAGAAGAAATAAGGAGCGCTAGATAGATGGCTACTGCTAAGAAGAACGTTCGCGCTGCCCGTCTGAAGCGCGCGGACCGTAAGAACATTTCCGTGGGCCAGGCTCACATTCGTTCTACGTTCAACAACACGATCGTTTCGATCACCGATCCCCAGGGCAACGTCATTTCCTGGAAGTCGGCTGGCCAGGTGGGCTTCAAGGGCTCCCGTAAGTCCACGCCGTTCGCTGCCCAGATGGCTGCCGAGGCTGCTGCCAAGCAGGCCATGGAGCACGGTATGAAGAAGGTTTCCGTCTTCGTCAAGGGCCCCGGCTCCGGTCGTGAGACCGCCATCCGCTCCCTCCAGGCTGCTGGCCTCGAGGTCTCGAGCATCCAGGACAAGACCCCCATTCCGCACAACGGCTGCCGCCCCAAGAAGCGTCGCCGCGTGTAACTGAAAGGATCGTATCAATATGGCAATCGACAGGACTCCTGTTCTTAAGCGCTGCCGTCAGCTCGGGATCGATCCCGCTGAGCTCGGTTACAGCAGCAAGAAGGAATCTATCCGTCAGCCCAAGCGCCGTCGCAAGGAATCTGAGTACGGCATGCAGCTGCGCGAGAAGCAGAAGGTCAAGTTCATCTATGGCGTTCTGGAGAAGCAGTTCCACGGCTACTTCAACAAGGCCCGCAAGATGAACGGCGTCACCGGTGAGAACCTCATGATCATCCTTGAGTCTCGCCTCGACAACGTCGTCTTCCGTCTTGGCTTCGCCCGCACCCGCAAAGAGGCTCGTCAGTCCGTCCGTCACGGTCACTTCACCGTGAACGGCAAGCGCGTGGACATCCCGTCCTACCGCGTCAAGGCCGGCGACGTTGTCGCTGTCGGCGAGAAGTTCCGTGACCTCCTCCCCATCAAGGAGGCCCTGATTTCCTCCGAGCGCTTTGAGGTCCCTGGCTGGCTCGAGGTCGATATCGAGAAGCTGTCTGGTAACGTGCTCGCTCTGCCGACGCGTGAGCAGATCAGCGGTGATATCAACGAGCAGCTCATCGTCGAGCTCTACTCTAAGTAGTCCATCCGGGCTGCTGAGGCTGGAGGTAATACATGTCAGAATTCATTAGGCCTCAGGTTCAGGTCGAAGAGATCAACGAGACGTCTGCTCGTGTCTCCGTCGAGCCGCTCGAGCGTGGCTACGGCGATACGCTGGGTAACTCCCTTCGTCGCGTTCTTCTTTCCTCGCTCGAGGGTGCCGCCGTCGAGGCTATTCAGATCGATGGAGCGCAGCACGAGTTCATGACCATCCCTAACATGGTCGAGGATGTCACCGACATCGTCCTGAATGTCAAGGGTCTTGTCTTCAGGGCTCTCGGCACGACCGACGAGGCGACCGCCACCATCTCGGTTGACGGCCCCTGCGAGGTCACCGGTGCGGACTTCTTTATTCCGTCCGAGTTTGAGCTGGTCAACCCCGAGCAACACATTGCTACGCTCACCGAGGGTGGCCATCTCACCATGAGCATGCGCATCGGCTATGGCCGCGGCTATGTTTCTGGCGAGGCCAACAAGCGCGACAACGATCCCATCGGTGTGATCCACGTCGACTCGCTGTACTCGCCGGTTTCCCGTTGCGCCAAGCTCGTTGAGGCTTGCCGTGTCGGTCAGCACACCGACTACGACCGCCTTGTCCTCGAGATCGAGACCAACGGCTCCATCGCCCCGCGCGACGCCGTGGTCCAGGCTGCTAATATCATCAACCAGCATATGGCCGCCTTTATGAACCTTGCCGAGACCCCCGAGGTCGAGGAGGAGGCTTCGATCTTCGCTCCCGAGGTCACCAACGACAACGCCGAGCTGGACAAGCAGATCGAGGATCTGGACCTTTCCGTCCGTTCTTACAACTGCCTTAAGCGCGCCAGCATTCACTCGGTCCGTCAGCTCGTTGAGTTCTCGGAGAACGATCTGCTCAACATCCGTAACTTCGGTGTTAAGTCGATCGAGGAAGTGAAGGACAAGCTTGAGTCCATGGGCCTGAGCCTGAAGGCTTAATGCTTCGCATATTTGAGGAGAAACTAGACCATGCGTCACAACGTTAAGAAGGGCCTGAAGCTCGGCACCGATGCGAGCCACACCAAGGCCATGAAGAAGAGCCTTGCTAAGGCCCTCTTCGAGAACGACCGCATCAAGACCACCGAGACCCGCGCTAAGGCGCTGCGTTCGGTCGTCGACCCGATCATCACTTGGGCCAAGAAGGGCGACCTGCACTCTCGTCGTCTGGCTATCGCCAAGCTTGGCGATAAGCAGCTCGTTGCCGAGATCTTCGACAAGGCTGCCCAGGGCATGTGGCAGGACCGCAATGGCGGTTACACCCGCATCATGAAGCTCGGCAACCGCAAGGGCGACAACGCTCCCATCGTTATCATGGAGCTCGTCACCGAGCCTTGCACGCCTAAGGCCAAGAAGGCTGCTCCGGCCCCCAAGAAGGCCGCTGCTCGCAAGAAGGTCGAGGCTGTCGAGGAGGCTCCTGCTGAGGAGACCGCTGAGTAGACATTCCGTCTGCATAGGCTATATTCGAGGGGTACGTTCGCGTACCCCTCTTTTTTTGTCGCGATACCGTTACTTGTTTGTTGGGAGCGCCCATGACTGCGCCGTCTGATTTCAATTCGACCCCCGAGCTTGACGCCACGCTCGTATTTCGCGTGGCCTATGATGGTTCATCGTATAGCGGATTTGCCGAGCAGCCGGGACAGACGACGGTTGCGGGTGAGCTACGTCGAGCCATCGAGACGCTGCTTCGCCGCCCGATCGATTTGACGTGCGCGGGGCGTACCGATGCCGGCGTTCATGCCGTGGCTCAGTACATCAGCGTGCCCGTAACGGACGCTGAGCTCGCGTGTACGCGCCGTAGGTGGCTGCGGGCCATGGATGCCCTGCTGCCCAAAGATATCGCCATCAACGAGGTCTACAAGGCTCGTAAGGGCTTTTCTGCGCGCTTTGACGCGTGCTCTCGCACTTACACCTATCGCATTGCCGATCGTGATGCGCGGCCCGTGCTGTCACGCGGTGCTGTGTGGTGGCATCGCTATCCCCTCGACGTCGATGCGATGGCGGCCGCCTGCCCTGCGCTTTTGGGCGAGCAGGACTTTAAAAGCTTTTGCAAGGTTGCCTCTGCCGTGGGCAAACCTACGCACCGCTGCGTAATGCGCGCCGAGTTTGGCCATGAGGTTGCGTTTGGCGAGGACATCCTGACGTTTACCATCGAGGGCAATGCATTTCTGCATTCGATGGTCCGTACGATCGTTGGCACGCTTGTCGAGATTGGCATGCATCGCCGTGAACCCGAGTGGATGCGCGAGGTCATCGATGCTTGCGACCGTACCGCTGCGGGCCCCACGGCTCCCGCCTGCGGCCTTACGTTTATGGGCGTGGATTACGATCCCGCCGAGCTTGTCGTGCTCGACTAGGGGAGGGCTAGACGCGCCGTTCGTCGGCACCTGTCATCTGTGGGCTGCGCGTGTGCAACATCTGTTCTTGGCGTGCAGTGCAACCGGTGTCTCATTGCTTTTATTGCCGGGGTGTACCATGAACGACAGTTTGATTCATTGCTGTCGAGAGGACGAATAACTTGGTTCGACGTGGCTCGCATCCGCGACTTTCGGTGATCCTTGTAGTAGAAGGTTCGCCCAGCTATGCGATGCGTGCGCTCGAGAGTATCCAGAACCAAGACCTCTATGATTTGCAGATCGTCGTTGTCTGCCGCGATGCTGCGCCCGGTGTGCGCCATTCGCTTCAAGTTGCTGCCGACAGGGACATCCATATTGATTTGATTGACGTCGAGGACGCGAAGCGCGGTGCTTGTCTTCGTGCCGGTTTTGCTGCCTCGCGTGGCTCTCAAATCATCGCTATGAACGCCGATGAGTGGTTTGCTCCGCAGGCCCTTTCCAAGATGGTCGATATCGCGTGCGATACTGCGGCAGACATTGTGCTCCCCTCGGTGTCGCTCGATCGCTACGATGCGCATCGCGAGCGTCATTCGCGCGTCTTGGATGCTGCCTCTATTGCCATAGAAGACGAGTCTTCTATGGTGACTGGGCTGCCCCAGTTGATTTTGGGCGGCCTAGTCGCTCAGACCTCTGGCGTGATGTATAGCCGTCCGCTGTTTGAGGCATGCCTGTCGCGCGGCAAGGCGTACCGTACGGTTGAGTTTATGGCTTATGCGCTCTCGCAGGCACGATTCGTGTCCGGCTGCGGCGACGCTTGTTTCCACGCGGTGGCACCTAAGCTTACAGATGCCTTTGATCCCACCATGTATGCCAGGATATCCGATGACACTCGAGCGCTCGACGAGCTTGCGGACTCACTCTCGGAAGCAGATAGCGGTGGTCGGCTCAAGCTGGCAAGCCAAAAGTTCTACTTTGCCGGACTGGTCGCCTGCATCGAGAATTTGTGTCTGAGCCCGCATGGGGTGTCGTCAATCGAGCGCTCCGCCCGCATGCGTGATATGCTCGAGGCGCCTCGAACCCGTCAGATGGTCGCCGCGCTCAAGGATAACCATCGGGGGCTCGGTCTGTTGTTTGGGCCGATCGCCAGCGCCAAGCCCGCGCGCTGCGTGATGTGTACGCATCTGGCAGCTTTTCTTAACCGGACGGGCGCAAAAACCGCCTAAACGGCTCATCTCGAAACAAATTTGCATAGAATTGTTTCGAAATGCGTTCTTATACACAAAAGCCTTCAAATAGCGTTAAACTATTCAATCACTAATTGATTGTCTCCGCCATCTTTTGGAGAGAGGGTTTGTATGGCTAAAAAACGCAATGGGCGCCAGGATGCCATTAGAGATATTGTGCGCAATAAGGACGTCCGCACGCAGCGCGTGCTGGTCGATGAGCTCCGTGCTATGGGCTTTGATTGCACGCAGGCGACTGTCTCTCGCGATATTGCCGATATGGGGCTGCGTAAGCTCCCTGAGGGCATCTATGTTCTGGCAGAGGACCTGCACCTGCAGCGTATGGTTTCCGAGCTCGTTACGGGCGTTCTGCGCACCGATAATCTGGTTATGATCAAGGCTCAGCCTGGCACGGCTTCCGGCATCGCCGCCGCCGTTGATGCGGCAGAGTTGCCCGATGTGCTTGGCTCGCTTGCCGGCAACGATACGATTTTGGTTATTGCCCAGACGGCCGAGGACGGCGAGCGTCTCGAGGCGCTGATCAATAAGCTGAGCAATTCTCGCAAGTAGGCGTGCGGGTCGTGCGCTCGGCACTGTGCGCGCTGACATCGTGGCTTGTAAGGGGGTATCGACGTTGGTCGGTACCCCCTTTATGTTTGCCGGTATAAAGACCGCCCACCAGGTCGCTTCAAACTAAAAGGCCCCCGAGCAGTTCAATAGGCTGCTCGGGGGCCTTGTTGCATATGGCTGGATGATTTCTAGCCGACCGTATCGTCAGGCGTGGGCGAGGGGTCGGGAGTGGGCGTAGGCGTAGGCGTGCCGCCATCGCCGCCGGTCGAACCACCAGTGGAGCCGCCAGTCGAGCCACCGGTCGTACCGGTGTCGCCGGTGGTGTCGCCGCCCGTGGTCTCGGTGGTCGTGGTCGTCGTGGTGGTCGTTGTAGTAGTTTCCTCTTCGTCCTCGTTCTCGTCCTTGTCCTTGTCGTCGTTTTCCGTCTTCTTGGCGTTGTTGGTGCCGTAGAACTTCCAGACGCTGTTGTTCTTGTAGGTGGGCGCCGTTCCGGTCGCAAACTCCTCGCGCTCGGTACCGGTCAGAACGGTGTTCATAAACCGCTTAAAGACAGGCAGGTTGGTGCTGTCGCCCAGCAGGTCCGTGCCGTATTTTTGGATGGGGATCTCGCCCGCGGAATAGCCGGTCCACAGGGCGCACGCCAGCTGCGGGGTATAGCCGCAGAACCACAGGTTGGTGGTGTTGTCGGTGGTGCCCGTTTTGCCGGCATAGGGCTGGTTGACGCTCAGGGCGCCAGCAGCGCCCGTACCGCCGCCCTGCATGACGCCGGACAGAACATCGGTGACCGCGGCGGCCTCGCCCTCGGTGAGCACCTGTGAGGGATTGTCGGTGTGCTGGTACAGCACCGAACCGGTACGAGAGTCAATCTCGGTGATGGCGATCGGCTGGCGATAGTAGCCGCCGTTGGCAAACGTCGCGTAGGCGGCAGCCATCTCGAGCGGCGAGATCGAGCCGGTGCCGAGCGTCATGACGGGAACGTCCTCGATGTTGTCCTTGGCGGGATCGATGCCGAGCTTTTTGACGAGCGAGATGATCTTGCTGTTGCCGACGGCTTCCGCCACCTGGATGTAGCCGGTGTTGGAGGAGTATGCTGTCGCCTGCTTAAGCGTGATGTTGCCATAGCTATGGTTGGCGTAGTTTTGGACCTCGGTCGTGGTGCCCTTAGCCTTGAGCGGCGAATTGCAGTTGAGGGTGACGTTGGGGTTCATGCCGTTTTGGATGGCGGTTGCAAGCGTAAAGGCCTTAAAGGTGGAGCCGACGGGACGCTTGGCCGTGGCATGGTTTACGTGGTTCTCGTCGGCGTTGTAGTCGTAGCCGCCCACCATGCACTTGATGTAGCCGGTCTTGGGGTCGACGACGACCATGCCCATATCCAGGCCGTCGAGTGAGAGCGTGTCGAGCTGCTCGCGGACGGCATTCTCTGCCACCTGCTGCATCGTGGGGTCGATGGTGGTCTTGACGGTCAGGCCGCCCTTAAAGAGCACGTCGGTCGAGAACTCCTGCTCCAGCAGCTGCTTAACATAGGCGACAAAGTAGGGCTGCGAGTATACGTCGACGCCGCTGCCCGAGATTTCGGTCACGTTGAGGGTGATGGGCTCGGCCTGTGCGGCATCGTGCTCCTCCTGGGTGATGTGGCCCAGGCGCAGCATGTTGTCGAGGACCTTGTTGCGACGGGACAGCGCTAGGTCGGGGTTGACCGTGGGGTCGTACTGCGAGGGCGAGTTGGGAAGGCCGATGAGCAGCGCCGCCTCGCTCAGGGTGAGGTCTGCGGCGCTCTTGGACAGATAGGTCTCGGCTGCGGCCTCGATGCCGTAGGCGCCGTGACCGTAATAGATGGTGTTGAGGTACATCATGAGGATCTCGTCTTTGGAGTACATATCCTCCATCTTGACGGCGATGTAGGCCTCGCGCACCTTACGCTCGATGGTCGAGTCGAACTGCTCCTCCTGCAGGATGGTGTTGCGCACCAGCTGCTGGGTGATAGTCGAGGCGCCTTCGTGTCCGCCGCCGAGGGTTGCCACCGCAGCACGCGCGATACCCCACAGGTCGATACCGCCGTGCTCGTAGAAGCGCTCGTCCTCGACGTCAACGGTGCCCTGCAGCACGTAGGGGGAGACCTCGTCCTTGGTGATGGACTTGCGGTTTTGCGTGTAGAAGCTCGCGATCTTGTTGCCGTTGCAGTCGACGATCTCGGTGGGCTCGCTCACCAGATACGCGTTGGCGTCGGTGTAGTCGGGCAGATCGGACAGCCAGCGGTTGACGTTGCCGACCATGCCGATGCCAAATGCCACGCCCGCAATCAGCAGAAAGCCCAAAAACGAGAGCAGGATTATGGGCAGGGCATGCGTCTTTGAACGGCTGCGTCCCTGTCGTTGGCGAGGACCCATATATTGACCTCCAGGTATGTCGTGCCGGACGGTGGATGTGCCGTCGGGGCAGGATGGACATAAGTTATTACACGATAAACCAAACGGGGCGCGCGAGGCCTCGTGTATGCTGGAAGACGGCATTTTTCAGAGTGAATGCATACCTTGGTAAGGAGTTTGTCGATGGCGATTCGGACGATGGGGCCGAGCGGACAATACGAGACTGGATTGGATGCTGCTGGTGCGGCGCTGCCCGAGTTGCTGGCGCCGGCGGGCGGGCTCGACCAGATGCTTGCGGCCATCGCCGCGGGTGCCGATGCCATCTATGCGGGGTTGGGCGGCTTTAACGCCCGTGTGAGCGCCCATGGCTTTACGGATAACGAGTTTGCGCGCGGCTGCGCCGTGGCGCATGCCCATGGCGTGCGTGTGTACGTAACGCTCAACGTGTTCGTGTTTGACGATGAGTTGTCCGACGCGGTGGTGTTGGGAGCTCATGCACTGGAGCTGGGCGCCGATGCTCTGATTGTCGCCGATGCCGGGTTGGCCTGCGCGCTGCGCGCGGCGATTCCCGGGGTCGAGATTCACCTGTCTACGCAGGCGGGCGTTCATAGCGAAGGCGCCG